>JAGFJJ010000006.1 GCA_024102815.1 Phycisphaerae bacterium | reverse complement strand
GCGTGTGGTGAACGCGTTCAGCGTTGGATCGGGTAAGGAGTTCTATCCGTACGCGTATCCGCAGACGCCGACGACGATTCACGCGCCGACGCCTCCGTCGCCGGCGCTGTGTCCGACGCCGCCGCTGCAGTCCGCGTTGAATCCGTAAGCCTTGGAGTAATCCTTCGGGTCGGGGCGGGCACTCGCCCGCCCCGCCTCGGGGGTGCACATACGAATCGTCAGGTCTAACGGGTGTGTTGTGAGGTACGGAAAAACGATGGTCAGGAAACCGGAAGGAGGGTAGGAAGGAAAGAGGTCCCGTTCACAGCTTGCGGGGCGGTCCGGTACGGACGAAGATTGCCGCGGAAGCGTGTGGAACGGTGCGGAGAGGGAAGAACAGTTTTTGAGTCTGAGGGCGTTTGTAGAACATTGTGTCCCTGAACTTTTGGAGGTACGGAAGATGAGTTTTGGCAAGATGTGTAGGTGCTCCCTGGTGAGCATCGCGGTTCTCGGGCTGGCGGCGGCCGGGGCGAATGCCCAGCGGTCGGCGACGCTCGACCTGGTCCCCGTCGGCGTGGTCGGCGGTAACCCTCCGGGCACGGTGATCGCTGGTAACGACATCACCATCCCGGCGGGCGGCGTGACCGTCGAGTTCGAGATTATCATGTCGTGGAGCAACTCGGGCCTGCTGCTGGGCACGGCCGGTTGCAAGGTCGACGCCACGACCGGATTCGCCTCCGGCGTCGGCGCCCCCCTCACCTGGTTGAACCAGGGCATTGCGGGTACGGGTGCGGGCACGCAGACCGAGGGTGCCTATCAGGCCACCCAGATCTGCCTGTTCAGCGGTCGTCCGGGCTGCCCCTCGCCGGGTACCCCGGCCAGCGGTCAGGCTGCCTGCAACGCGGGTGATCCTGGCGACGGCCCCTGCGTGGGTAATCCGCGTTTCGTGCTTCAGGAAGCCGCGCCTCTGACGGCCGTGGCGTTCCTGATCCCGGATTATGAGTTTGTGGTTGTGTCGCAGTCGGGCGGTTCGACGTTCGGCGGCACGAATGAGTACATGGCGACGACGAAGTTTGCCGTTCCGGTGGCTGCCGCCGGTACCTACACGATCGATTTCGTGAAGGACCCGCTGTCGACGTATGCCGCTGACGACAACGTTCTGGACATTCCGTACGGCCCGGCGACGGGTTCGTTCGACTTTGTCAGCCCCGGCCGGATCATCATCCCGACCGGTGCCTGCTGTGATTTCTCGGCCGGTACCTGTACCGAGAATGCCACGTCCGCGACGTGCCAGTCGCCCAAGTTGTTCCGTGCAGGCGAAACCTGCGCTGACAACAACGCCAACGGTGACCCCGACGTTTGCGAAGGCTGCCCGAACAACGCCGCCTGCGACGACGCCGACGCCTGCACGACGGACGTCTGCAACATTCCGCAGGGTGCGACTCTTGGTCAGTGCGTGAACACGGTGAACTTCAATACGCAGACGCAGTGCTGCGATCCGGCGACCGGCGCGAAGACCAACCCGGTGGACGGCGACCAGTGCACGCTTGACACTTGCTCGATCACGCCTCCGGGCCCGAACGCCGGTGATGGTCGTGGTACGGCGAGCAACCCGGTCAACGAGGGTGGTTCCTGCGATGACGGCCGCGGCTGCTTCATCAATGACACCTGCCAGGCTGACGGCTCGTGCGCGGGCGAGGACATCAACGCGATCGCCTGCTCCGATGATTCGCAGTGCCCCGATCCGTCGAGCGGTTGCAATCTCGACACCGGATTCTGCGAGTGCTCGGAAGACACGCCGCTGTGCGTGGAGTTCACCCCGGGTACGGCGCCCGATCCGAACTGTTATGAGTTCGGCGAGACCGTGAATGCCACGATCCACATCGGTGCCGGTTCGGAACAGGTTGCCGGTGGTCAGTTCCTGCTGGACTATGACCCGGCTTGCCTGGACTTCCAGTCGATCGCTCCGTGCGATGGCAGCGTGTTTGATAACGTCGTCACCGTCGAGGTGGATGAGGCCGCCGGCCGCATCTTCTACGCGGTGAGCAGCGCGGTGCCCATGCCGGGCAGCCCGATCGCGTTCGACACGGGTCCGGCCGACATGGCCTGCCTGACGTTCGTGAAGACGGCCGACTGCGATGCCTGCGATATCTGCCTGATCAGCGAGAACCCGCGGAACACGTTGCTGTCGAACACCGACGGCAACCGCGTCCCGCTGGCCTCCTGTGGTTGCAGCAAGCTGGTCAAGGGTAACGGCGAGCTGACGCTCACCACGCCCGATGGCGGCTCGTTCAACCCGGATTGCAATTCGACGCAGTACCACACCACGTGGGCGGCGCCGGTTGCCGAGGACTTCTGCGACGGTCCGGTGGCGGTGGATTGCGTGGCCGAGCATGATGGCGGCCTGCCGATCAGCCAGAGCACCATCCTGAACGGTGGCGCGCTGCCGCAGGGTACGACGTTCTTCTCCTGCACCGCGACGGATAGCTGCGGTGACTCCGTGACGAACGTCTGGACGGTTGCCGTTTCCTCGCAGCACGCGTTGGATGTCGAGGTGCACCTCTCGCCCGAGATGGTGGCGCCGACCTTCGAGCGCTGCATCAACTTCGATCTGTACACCGACTGCTCGAGCACGCCGGAGACGGTGTGTGAGACGATCACGTTCGGTGGTCCGCTGAACTTCGATGATCACGGCAAGGCTTCGCTGAAGATCACGAAGGAGAACTATGCTTGCGTGGCCGCGCAGGACATCCTGCACACGCTGCGTGCCTGTGCGACGCCGACCTGCGATGGTTCGGGTCCGTGGGAGCTGGTGTACAAGGGTGATCCGCTGCTCGGCGGCAACTGGCTGCAGGGTGGTAACCTTGACGCCTGGAAGCCTGGTATCGGCTTCAGCGATGCGAACGTCATCAACATTCTCGACTACGTGATGTTGATGAGCGAAATCGCCAACGATAAGTCGTACCCGCCGAACGGCAGCACGGCGTGTGACCTGCAGACCTGCACCGCAGCCGGTCCGCACGGTGACATCAATGCTGACGGCTTGGTGGACGCGGTCGACTTCTCGTTCGTGCTCGACAACTTCCTTGCGAACAGCAAGGATTGCTGCTGCCCGGCGCCGACGGCTGGCGTCGATGCACCGCGCACGTCGATCACGGTGAAGGAACTGCGGGCGATGGGTCTCGGCGACATGGCGAGCGCCGACCTCAACAGCGATGGTGTGATCGACATGGACGACATGGCCCTGTTCATGCAGGGTGTCGATCCCACGCCGGTCATGGATCGCGGCGTCAAGACCCGCGGAACGAGCCGCTAAGACGGTTCGGACTGGTCTTAACCCCCGGGAATGCCCTTGATTCCCGCGGGTAGAATCACGGGGCGGTGCATGGTGAATCCTGCCATGCACCGCCCTATTTTATTGGGGGCGGAAGCGTCGAAGGTCACCGGCCGGGAGCGCTGGTCAGCCGGCCCATGCCCGGTCTGTTTGACCCCGTGTTTCCGCCTACTTAGACTCCAGAGGATACCTGACTCCCACCCGCGAGGGTCTACTTCTTGGCGGCTTCCAGCATTGTTCATCACTGTGGACTGTTCGGTGTGTTCGGGCACGCCCACGCTGCGCAGATGACGCGCCTCGGACTTCACGCCCTCCAGCATCGGGGACAGGAATCGGCCGGGATCGTCTCCAGCGACGGCAGCGCCCTGTATCGACACGCCGGGGTGGGACTGGTCAGCCAGGTATTCCAGGGCACCGAAATCGAACGGCTTCCGGGGCGCGCGGCAATAGGACACGTGCGCTACTCGACCACCGGTTCCCCGACGGCGGTGAATGCGCAGCCGCTGCTGTTCTCGTTTGCGGGCGGACAGGTGGCGCTGGCCCACAACGGGAACCTGATCAACGCCGCCCTGCTGCGTCGTCGCTTCGAGGAAGTCGGCAATATCTTCCAGACCACGAGCGACACGGAGGTCATCATCCACCTGCTGGCCAAGCCGGAGCTCCAGCAGCACGAGCACCCGCTGGACCATGTGCTGAATCATCTCCAGGGCGCCTATTCTCTCCTGTTTATCTTTCCGGATCGGCTGGTGGCCGTGCGTGATCCCTTGGGCTTCCGCCCGTTGTGCATCGGGCAGACGCAGGGTGGGGGAACGGTCGTGGCGTCGGAGACGATTGCCCTGGACATGGTGGATGCGGCGTATGTGCGGGACGTGGAGCCGGGTGAGGTGGTGACGGTCTCGCAGGAGGGGCTGAGCAGCCGACAGTTCAGCGGCCCGTCGAATGGGCGCGGCGCGGCGTGCATTTTCGAACATATCTACTTTGCCGATCCTTCGAGCAATATTTTCGGTGAGAATGTCCATCTTGTGCGCGTGGCGCTGGGAGCACAGCTGGCTCGAGAGGCGCCGGTCGATGCCGACCTGGTCGTGCCCATTCCGACCTGTGCGACGTGCGCGGCCGTGGGCTACGCGCGGGAGAGTGGGATACGCTACGGCCGGGCTTTCACCACCAGCCATTACACCGGACGATCGTTCATCATGCCCACGCAGGCGGGTCGCGATCTGGCGGTGAAAATGAAGTTGAACGTGATCAAGGACGCAGTGAAGGGGAAGCGCCTGATCGTCGTGGAAGACTCGGTCGTCCGAGGAACGACGACGCGACTGAAAATCGGGGCGTTGCGTGCGGCCGGCGCGACCGAGATCCACCTCCGCGTGGCGAGCCCGCCGATTCGCCACCCCTGTTATTTCGGCATCGACTTCCCCGATCAGCGTGATCTGGTCGCGAACGGCCGGAGCGTGGACGACATCCGCCGGTATCTCAAGGTGGATTCGCTGCACTATCTTTCGCATGAGGGCATGCTCTCGTGCGTGCAGATGCCGAGGGAGAAGTACTGTTCGGCGTGTTTCTCCGGGGAGTACCCGATGGACGTGGACGAACCGGTGGAGAAGTTCGCGATGGAGCGCGTTCAGCTTCGGATGTTCACCTGACGTCGGTTCGGCTGACGGTCGGATTTCGTCCAGTGTAGAATCCTCCCGAGTGCCGGCGCGGTATCGGGAGCCCTGCTCGGAAGCTTCCTGCTCATGGCGCATCCGGCGCTAATGACCCCAACGGAACGACCGTCTTGATCAGCTACAAGCAAAGCGGGGTGGACATCGACGCCAAGGTCCGTTGGGTCGAGTCCATCGAATCGGCGATGCGGAGCACCTACGGCCCGCGCGTTCCGAAGATGCCGCACGGGCTTTTTGCCGGGGCGTTCCGGCTCGATTACGACGAACAGCTCTTCCGCCGCAATTATCGCCGTCCGGTGCTCCTGGGATGCACGGACGGTGTCGGTACGAAGATCCTGCTGGCGCTGCAACTTAACCGGCTGGAGACGATCGGGATTGATCTCGTGGCGATGAGCGTGAATGATCTCGTTGCCTGCGGGGGTGAACCGCTGTTTTTTCTGGATTATCTGGCGGTGAACAAGCTGGAGCCGCGGCGACTTCTGGCCGTGGTGGAAGGGATCGCGGAGGGCTGCCGCCAGGCGGGTTGCGCGCTGCTCGGCGGCGAGACGGCGCAGATGTCCGACCTGTACCGCGAAGGCGAACTGGATATGGCCGGTTTTGCCGTTGGCGTGGCCGAGCAGGGGCGCGTGATTGACGGGTCACGAATTCGCCCCGGTGACCTGCTTGTAGGATTGTCTTCAAGCGGCGTTCATTCCAACGGCTACACTCTGGTGCGTAAACTGATTGCTTCGAGCGGCATCAACTTGGCCGAGACGTATCCGGGGCTGGACGCTCCGCTGGGTGACGTGCTGCTTCGCCCGACGCGGATTTACGTGCGTGCCGTGCAGGCCGTGCTGCGGAGCTATCGGCGGAAGCGCGTGGTTACGGGTCTGGCGAACATCACCGGCGGCGGGCTGAAAGAGAACGTTGGCCGGATCATGCCGCCGCGCTGTGAAGCGATGATCGAGCGGCGGAGCTGGACGCCGCCGACGATCTTCCCATTCCTTCAGAAGCTTGGCGTTTCGCGGGCGGAGATGTTCAAGGTTTTCAACATGGGGATCGGATTCGTGTTCATCGTCCGGCCGGCGTTCGTGAAGGGCGTGCTGCGATCGCTGAAGCGAGTGGGCGAAGAGGGCATCGTTATCGGCAAGGTATCTCGCGGGTCGCGACGCGTGCGGCTCGTTTAAGCAAGGAGCTACGCATGAGCCAGCAACCACTTCAGGGACGTCGAGTTCTGATCTTTGCGGGCGACGAATACGAGGATCTGGAACTCTGGTATCCGAAGCTCCGACTGTCCGAATCGGGGGCCGAGGTCGTCGTGGCAGGTTCTGAAGCGGATGCGCGCTACTCCGGCAAGCACGGGTATCCGTGTCGATCGGACGCATCTGTTGCCAAGGTTCGCGCCGAGGATTTCGACGGCCTGGTCGTTCCCGGTGGATTCATGCCCGATAAGCTCCGCCGCGACGAGAAGGTGCTGTCGCTGGTTCGTTCATTCCACGAGGCGGGCAAGCTCATTGCGGCGATCTGCCACGGCGGGTGGATTCCCATCTCGGCCGGCGTGTATCGCGGCGTTCGTGTGACCGGATCGCGGGGCATCAAGGACGATCTGGTCAACGCCGGGGCCACGTGGGAGGACGCAGCGGTTGTCGTTGATCGGCACTTCATCTCCAGCCGGAGTCCGGACGATCTGCCCGATTTCTGTCGAGCGATCATCGCCGCGCTGAAGAAGAGCCCGTGAATTGCGGAAAAGGGCACTTCTCGAGAGCAGTGGCACGCCTTTCGATTGCTTACGCGACCGCCGCCTTCGCCAATTCCACGCTCACACGGGTCGACACACCAGGTTCCTGCATGGTGATGCCGTAGAGGCGGTCGGCGATGTTCATCGTCCACTTGGAGTGGCTGATGACGATGAACTGCGATTCGCTGCAGAATTCTCTGACGATGCGGTTGAAGCGTTCGTTGTTGGCTTCGTCCAACGCGGCGTCCACTTCGTCCATGATGGCGAAGGGGGCGGGGCGGATCTTGAAGATGCTCATGAGCAGGGCGATGGCCGTGAGCGACTTCTCCCCGCCGGACATAAGGGAGATGACCTGCAAGTCCTTGCCCGGCGGTTGGGCGACAATCTCTATGCCGGACTCGAGCATGCTTTCCGGGTTCTCGAGGACGATGTCGGCCTTGCCGCCGCCGAAGAGCTTGCGGAACATGGCCCGGAAGTGCTCGCGAATCTGGTTGAATGCGGATTCGAAGCGATCCTTGGATTCCTCGTTGAGCCGCTCGATCAGTTGCTGCAACTGCCGCCGGGATTCGACGAGGTCATCGCGCTGCGTCGCGAGGAAGCCGTGGCGCTGCTCCAACTCCTCGAGTTCGGTGATCGCATCGAGGTTGACGTTGCCCAGGCGGCTCATCTTCTGGCGAAGCTCGTTGATCTCCGCCTCGACTTCGGCCCAATCCTGCTCGGTGTGCTCATACTCGGCGTAGCGTTCTGCGAGGTCGATGCTCATCTCCTCGCGGACGCGGGTGACGAGATCGTCGCGGCGGACCGTCGTCTGCCCAAGGGAGAGCTGTCGTTCATGCAGCTCGGCCTCGGCCGTTGCGAGCGCGGCGCGCGTATTGCGGATCTCGTGGGCACGGGCGTCCATTTCGAGACGGAGGTCGTCACGCTGCCGGCGGAGGCGCTGAATCGTGTCTTCGAGGCGCTCCACATCGGCCTGAAGTCGGGCGATCTGCTCCGCTCCCGCTGTCGCCGTCGACTCGGCTTCCGTCATTCGCTGCCGACAGCTTTCGATTTCCTGCGTCGCCGCCGCAAGGGCGTTTTCCAGCTCCCTGAGGCTGCGCTCCAGTGCGGCGATGCGCTCCTTGGCTCCCGATTGCCGTTCGGCGATCTGCCCCGCTTCGACTCGCGCGGTTGTGAGGCGGTCCTGGATCTCGCGGCGCGCGGCAACGATGCTGTCGATCCGGTTCTGGTGCTCGGCGATGCGCGCCTCTTGCTCCGCGTTTTCCCGCTCGATGGCCTCGAGTGACCGGCCGCTCTGCTGTGATCGTTCCATTGTCTCGCGAATCTGCTGCTCCAGCATCTGCGTTTCGTGGGCGATGAGCGGCTGCTCCTCGGTAAGTCGCGTGACGCTTTCGCCGATCTTCTCCTGAGCCGTGGTCGCTTCGACCTTGGCCGTGCTCAGCTCATAGATCGCGGTGCGGAGTTCCTGTTGCACGCCGTCCAGGTGGTCGAGCTCGGTGCGGGCACGTTCGAGCTGGTCTGCGAGTGAGGTGATACGTTCAGCCAGGATGGCGAGCTGGAGTTCAATGTCGCGCAGCTCGCTCTTGCGGGAAATGAGTCCGGCGGCGGTGGTGGGCGGGCCGACCGCGATCCGGCCGTCCGGCTCGACCAGCTCGCCGGAGAGCGTCACAAAGCGATGCCCCGTGATGTCCTCCCTGGCGAGCGCCAAAGCGTGATCCAGTCGCTCCACGACAATCGTACGTCCGAGAAGATGGCGTGCCAGGGGCTCGAAATCGGCATGAAAGCGGACGAGGTCAATCGCCCGGCAGACGAATCCCTCACGGTTGTCGTAGCTCTGTGGATCGTTAATGATGGGAGGGAGCAGATCGAGGCAGTGCGCCGTGAGCCGTCCGGGCGGCTCCCCGTGACCGGCCATATACGAAAGAAACGCGCCGCTTTCCCGAACGACCAGATACTGATCCCAGTCGCCCAAGGCGGATTCGATGATGCGGGCGTGGCTTACGTCGGTTTGAAAGACGTCGGCGACGAGGCCGGCGGCCCAGTCCAAAGTCGATGAATCCGCGCTCTGCAACTTCTCGTCGAGGATCCGGCGAACGCCCGCGCCGACACCTTCCATATTCCGCTCAAGATCTTCCAGCACCTCGCGTCGCGAGGTCAGGGCGCTGCGCCGTTCCTTGGATTCAGCCAGCTCTTCGGCCAGGCGACCCACCAGTTCGCGAGCGTGGTGGGCGGCGATCTTCTTCTCCTCGAGTCGCCGCGTTTGTTCTTCGATCAGGCCTTCCACTTCGCGGGAACGATGCTCGAGAGCGGACTTGCGCTGGAGCAATTCCTCCAGTTCCGACCGGATCTGGACGTCGCGTTCCTGAAGGCGGCCCTGCTGACCGACCAGGGAATCGTGGTGGGTGTTGAGGCGGATGATCTCGTTGTGGGTCTGGGCGCTGCGGCGGACGAGTTCAATGATGCCGGATTTCTCGTCCTCGAGCACGGCTTGTGCCTGGCTGAGTGTGCGGGCGTGGGCCCGGTCCTGCTCGTCGGCCTCGGCTATACGCCCCCTGATTCGCTCGGATTCGGACTCAAGGTCTGAAAGAAGCATCCGCGCGGCGACGATGTCGCCCTGTTGCTGGGCGATGCGCCGGGCATCGGCCTCGCGACGCTGTTCCGTTTGTTCGAGCTGTCCGGCGAGCTCCTCGCGGCGGCGGCGGGCCGATTCCACGCGCTCCTGCTGGGCGGCCAACGAGGACTTTCCAGCGACCAGCTCGGCTTCGGTCCGGCTGATTTCCTGCATCAGCTCGTCCAGCCGGGCGGATGCCGTGAGGCTCTCCGTCTCGCGACGGTCAATGTCCGCCCGCAGGCCGGTCGTCCGGTCCTCCGCATCGGCTACTTCACCCGCCAGACGCTGAAGTTCCAGGGTGAAACGGTGAAACTCCGCCATGGCGTAGGCCGAGCGGAGCTCGTTGAGTCGCTGTTCGTATTCTCGGTAGTTGCGGGCTTTGGCCGCCTGGATCTTCACACTTCGAAGGCGTCGCTCGACCTCCTCGATAATGTCTGCGACGCGGAGGAGGTTCTGCTCGGCGCGTTCCAGCTTGCGCTCGGCTTCCTTGCGGCGAGCCTTGTATTTGCTGATCCCCGAGGCCTCGTCAAAGATGGCGCGTCGATCGGCCGGACTGCTCTGAAGCAGACCGTCGACCCGCCCCTGTTCGATTACGGAATAGGACTCGACTCCGACGCCGGTGTCCAGAAAGAGCTCGCGCACGTCCTTGAGGCGCGTTGGCTGCTGGTTGAGCAGGTACTCGCTTTCCCCCGAGCGGTAGAGCTTTCGCGAAACGGTGACTTCCTCGTGGTCGACCGGGAGGGTGTGGTCGCGGTTGTCGAATACCAGGTCGACCTGGGCGACGCTGCTGCTCTTCCGCGAACTCGACCCGTTGAAGATCATGTCCAGCATCTGCCGGCCGCGAAGCGACCGTGCGGACTGCTCGCCGAGTACCCACTTGAACGCGTCGACGACGTTGCTCTTGCCGCAGCCGTTCGGGCCGACGATGCACGTGATCCCCGGACCGAAGTCAAAATCGACCCGGTCGCAGAAGCTCTTGAACCCGGCAACGGTAATACGCTTGAGGAACATGGGGTCTGTGCCACCTCCCTGTGACGAAATCCGCCTTCCGTGGCGACGGTTCTCCTCCAGCGCCGCTCGTACAGGCGCCGCGGCCAAGCGGAAAACCTACCATGAATCATCGGGTCCGGCTACAGGAAAACGTGAAGGCATCGACCCCCGGGACGCGCTCGGGAAACAGGGGAAGTGGCTTTGGAAGCGGGTGCGGTTTCGTCCGGTCGCCACGCGGGCTAGGCAGGTAAATCGCGGGCCGAAAGAGCCTTGTCCACGGGAGGCGGAAGCGCCTCGTCGGACGCCTCGGCCGCTTGCGTTGGCTCGTGACGCTGGGCGTCCCCCGCGTCGGACAGCAGGCGCATGGCCGCCTCGGGGATGCGCTTCAGGCGCTTGAACGAGCCGGGGTTCTGAATGCTCAGGTAGGCCATCGTTCCGGTATAGAGAGTAATGACCAGGAAACAGGTCACGACAATGGGTGACAGCACGGACTGGGTAAGGATCCGCTTGCGTCGATCGGCCGACGTGATGATCTCGTCGATGGAATCCAGAATGGGCAGGCCCAGACTGCGGGCCACTTCCGTCGAGCTTCGGTAGACATTGTCGAAGACTTCGGCAAGAACGGTGAAGACGGTCCCCGCGGCAATGCCCGCCAGGACCGCCAGGAGCAGGATTGTCGTCGATTTCGGATTGACCGGAATGACGCTCCCGCGGGCAGGCTCGCCGGGGCTGAATTGGAGGAAATGTCCGGCCTCCACCGCCTGGATAGCGGGCTCGACGGCGGCGATGGAATTGAGCACCTGCTGATGCCTTCGACTGGCGAGTACGACGCGCTCCTGCACGTCTGCGAACTCCTCCTGCCGCTGGAAGAGTTCCGAGCGGGCCTGCTTCAGGCTGGCGATCTTGTCCTCGACCGTTTGAATGGAAATGGCGAGATTGGCGAGCTTGGACCGCTCCGCGGCGATTTCCACGACGAAGCGGTCGAGAGCCGGGTTTCGCGACGCGGCACTCGCCGTTTCACGAGCACCCGGTCCGCTCGGCGTCATTGCCACTTCCACCAGCGATTCCTGCTGCCGGTCGAGCATCCGCAGGGTTGCGTCGCGTGTCTCGCGCAGCTTCTGGATTTCAGGGTGCAGATCAGTCATTCCCCGCGTCACGCGGAGGTCCTCGATCCTCGAATCGAGGTCGGCCAGCTCCTTCTTCAATCGCGACGTTTCGGCGTCCTCCAAGGCAGTGCTGCGGGCCGGTGGCAGCGGCATTGGACCAACGGATGGCGGTGCCTCCGGTGGTGCTGTGGCATCGGCCTGGAGCTGCTGGTAGGCCGCCAACTGCGATTCGTGCTCCCGTCGTTGGAGGATCAGCTCCCGGCGGGACAGCTCCAGCTGCTCGATCTGGGCCGCAAGAGCGCCTGGGTCTTCGATGTTCACGTGTGGATTGGCCAGTCGCCACGCGGTTTCTTCTCGTCTCGCGCCCTTCAGTTCCTCGCTTGCGGCGTCGGCCTCGCGTTGGAGGTAGGCCCGCTGGCGCTCGAGGAAATCGTGGGTCCAGTGCAGGCTCTTGCGAATGTACGTCTTTTTCAGCTCATCGAGCAGTCGCGGGCCGATCGTAGGATCCGGGCCGTTGTAGCGGAGCTGGATGATATCGAGATGCTGAGTGGGTGATCCCGTCGTGATGGTGATGGTCGGTGCCAGTGCGGACGCCAGGGCGGCGCGGCGCTGGAGGCCGGCCGGTGACCATGTTCCGTCGGGATTGCGAAACGCCGGGTCAATAAGGTCCATCCCCTCGACGATCTCCATCAGTCCGCTTGCTGATGTCAGCTCGCGCTCCAGCGCGTTCGTGTAGACCTTGAGGGAGTCGGTGCGCGGTGCTCCGGGCAGTTCCATGATCAGTGGATCGTTCTGCCTCTCGAATGACGTATAGGCCGAGTACGTTCGCGGGTAGCGAAGACTCAGCAGGAATGCCGCGCTCGTGACCAGGCAGAAGGGCACGAAGAAGGCCCAGCGATGAAGCGAGATGATCCGCAGAAGATCGTGCAGGTTGCGGCGAATCTCGGCAAATGGACGGTCATCGTTAAGGGCGCCTTCCGGGCGCGCCGTAGCAGGAGCGACGGGTGGTCGCGCGGTCGGAGGCATGTCAGCGGGTTTGTTCACGTTTCAGACTCGATCGGTTCTTTTCGGACCGGTCCCCGCCGGTCCGCAACGTCGACCGGTGGTGTTACGAACGGTCGGCGCACCTGTACCACTGTGAGTTTTTTCGGACGGGTGGAGGGATCGCTTAAGGTGCCGAACGCGGGATTCCGGTAATCCGGTCTGACCGCGGGTTTGTACGCGAGGAGACTCGAACCTTGGTAAGGAGCGGCACCGATATTACCGGACCCACAGCACCGGCGTTCTGTTCGAGTCGTTGGCGACCCGGGGCCCGGGACCCGTCGTGAGACTTCTGTAGAGCTGCTCATAGTTGCGCAAACAAGCTCGGAAAGAGTAATGGGCCGCCCGCTGTCGGGCCGCATGGCCCATGCGCGCCCGAAGACCGCTGTCCTCGGCGATTTCGAGCATCGCCGCCGCAAGCCCGGCAATATCCCCGGCTGCAACGACTCTTCCTTCGCAGCCATCGCGAACGACGAGAGCGTGGTCGCCGACGTCCGTCGTGATGACGGGGCTTCCGGCGGCAAGTGCTTCAAGCAGGGCATTGCTGAGACTTTCGGACCGGCTGGGGCAGACAAACACATCCATAGCGGAGAGCCACTTCCACACGTCATTCTGCGCGCCGACCAAATGCACGCGCCCGGCGATCCCCGATTGTGCGGAGCGAAACGCCAGCTCGGGACGCATGGGCCCGTCGCCCACCAAGACAAGATGCGTTTCCGGATTACCGGAGGCTGACGTGAAGGCTTCGAGGAGTTGATCCGGTCCCTTGATCCATGACAAGGAGCAGACGGTTCCGAAGAGCACTGCTTCGCTCGGCAAACCCAATTGGTTGCGCAAGGCATGACGGACGCGGCTGTCCGTCGCATGACCCTCCGGATCGACACCGTTCGTCAGTACGGCAATACGATCCGCTGGTATCCCCGCGCGGCGCGCGAGCAACCTGGCGCCTGATTGGGCCACCGTCGCGAAGTGAGCGCCGCACCATCGGCCAAGTCGCGCTTTGCGCTCTTCGTGGATGTCCAGGTCAGCGGCGCGATCCGTTCCGTGAAATCCGAGCAGCAGTCGGCACCGCCGCATCAGAAGTGATGCGGCGATCGCGTCCGCCCAACACCCGATGCCCCTGGCATGAAGCACGGCCGGCCGCAGCTGTCGCAAGTGTCGGGCGAGTCTCCACCAGGCCAAACGGGACGTTCCCCGCGCGTGCATCGGAAAACACGGAACGTCGTCCGGCAGTCGAGCAGACAGATTGCCGGCGTGACGCAAGGTTACGACGGCGTGCCGGAATCGGCTGCGGTCGAACTCGCGCAGCAGGTGGACGAGCATGCGTTCCGTTCCTCCACCCTCAAGGGTGTGGATGACGTGGCAGATCAGGGGCGTTCGCGGTTCAAGCGGCGCCATAGCGAATACCCGGGGAATATGCGGACTCGGGGAACGGCGATGTCGCGGTTGAAGCCAGCAACGGTTCTTCGGCCGCCGGATCGGCTGCAAGTGCGCGGATCTCGTTGGCGATGACACGTCGTTGACACAACGGAAGCACGATGATCCACCAGAATGATTCACAGGTGAACCGGTCCGTTCCCAACCCGGAGACGAAATACGTAATCAGCGCGACGAGCAGGCCATAGGCGATGATTCGATGCTCCGTGCCGTGTTCCGTGAATCGAGCCAGCCGGTAATTGAGGTAGGCCAGGCGGAGTGATTCGACAAGGATAAAGAAGAAGAGCACGCAGCCGATAATGCCCAGTTCGGTCGCGCACATGACGACCGTGTTGTGCGGCGCCCGACCACTGTAAGCCGGAGCGTATTGACCGATGACGTTGGGGAAGTTGCCCAGCCCGATGCCCAGCGGATAATCGGCGATGATCTGCAACGAGGCGGCCCGGATGTCGGCGCGGGCCATCGCGGCCGCGTCCAGGTTCAACGCGGCAGGATCGGCCAGGGTTCCGATGCGTTCCCAATAATGCGCGTCGGTAAGATAGAAGCCCATCAACCCGCCGCAGACCAGCAGTACGCGAAGGCGATATCGCATGTCTTTGGGCACCAGCACGAGGGCCGCAATCAACCCCGCCATGAGGCCGACGAATGCCGACCGCGTACGGCAGAGAATAATCGCGTTGACGGTCAACGCTCCCGCGACGAGGGCAAATCCCCGCCCCCGCCAGGTCCTGGCAATGAGAAAAGCGACGCCGATCAACGGGAGCATGGCCGTGAGGTGGGCCGCGGCGCCGGAGGATGTGGCGATGTCCGGACCGCCGAACACCTCGAGACGCCCCTTGGAGAACGCGTGAGCAGGGGCGGTGAAGGCATCCCAGCCAAGGTAGAAGCTTCCCGCGACGATGGTCCAAAGCGCCAATTGGAAGTTGCCGCGCGTCGTCGCAAGGCGCACCAGGATCAGCACAAAGACCTGCAGCTTCCAGAATTTCTCGAAGGAACTGGAAGCACTGAAGCCGAAGCCGGTGCCCATCACCGTGTTGAGCACGGCGATGAACAGCAGTCCGAAGATGATCCACTCAATGCTGGAAATCGCCGGGCGGATGATCGGAACTCGCCGCCGGGCGAGCAGGACCCCCGCCAGCGTGAAGATGGCGGCCAGGAGAGAGAAGCGCATGCCCGTGGCCACCAGGGGCTGTCCCCACCACATGGCGGGTGGGTTAAGCTGGTAGACCATCATGTAGTTAACCACGCCCCAGATGGGGTTCACCAGCGCGGCAACGCAGGCCGCCCAGAAGAGCACGAAGAAGAGAATGGACTTGAGTGGCCACATGGGCTTCGGGGCACAATGGAAGTCGCGGTCCGGAACGGGGCGCGTACCGCCGGCGCGTCCGAAAACGTCACTCCAGTACGCTTTTCGACCGGGCGTCCGCGAATCTGAAGGTGAGCGCGACGCCTCGGCGGTAAAGTGGGAGCGTCTGGCGGGTCTCCAGGGACCGATTGAAGCCGGAGGCTTCGCTCGCTAGCCTGCTGGGCCGCTGGAGCCGCATGGGCGGTTCCGCATGGGTGCGAGCATTGAACACGAAAATGGCGGAATCCCAAAAACAAAGCCATCTGCTGAGTACGCAGAGCGAGCGCGGGCGCTGGATCTGGCCGATCCTGATTATCACGGCCGGCGTTGCCACGCATCTCCCAGCATTGGGATGGGGGTTTTTCTCGGATGATTACGGACACCAAGTCATTCTGAGGGGGCTGACGGACCACGACACCATGCGGCCCTGGAGTCTCTACGACTTTGGCGACTTCCCCAAACCGGACGAATCGATGTGGAAAGTGGGGACGTTTCCGTGGTGGACATCCGCTAATTGGAAGATTCGCTTCTACCGACCCGTCGCCAGTATCTCGCTTTGGTTGGACCACGCCGTCTGGGGTAACTGGGCCGTCGGCTATCACATTGCTGGATTACTGCTCTTCTCCCTGGACCTGCTCTTGGCGTATTTCCTTTTCCGGAAGCTGTCAGAGCGGAGGGGCGTTGCCCTGCTCGGGCTGGCGATCATGGCGGCGAGTTTCTCAGCGCTCCTGCCCGTGGGCTGGCCGGCGAATCGCAATAGTCTTTTGGCCCAGATGTTCATGATCGGGGCGCTGCTCGTACTGATACCGCCTCGCGGGCGACCGTTTTTTTGGGGGCGTTGGGTTGTCGCCTGTCTGCTGGGCGTGCTGGCCACCATGTCCAAAGAGTCCGGCATCGTGACGTTCCCGCTCCTGGGATTGGCTACGCTGCCTTGGAAAAGGCTCCATGGCGACGCTGCGGACGGGGGGAAGCAGAGACCGGCCCTGGTACTCCAGAAAGGCTCGTGGCCGGCATCGCTGTGCAGTCTGGCCGTGGGGATCCTTTACCTGCTTGGGCTTGCCGCGGCCGGCTTCGGCGCGCGGGGTCTGTTCTATACCACGCCATGGCTGGAACCGGGTTTGTATATTGAGCGCGTACTTGTATTGCTGGCTACGGCTCCGCTCACCCTGATCGGGTTCTTCAGCACCGATCTCTTTCTGGAGCGCTTCCGCCTGCTGCTCCTGCTGGCCCCGATTTGCCTGCTCTTCTCGATGATTCTGGTGGCCGTTTTCTGGCGCGTCTTGCGGCGACATCGATACGCGGCCTTTCTGTTCGCGTGGTTCGTGCTGGCGATTCTCCCGCAGGGGGGCGCGCCCACCTCCGACCGCTTGTTGTTCGAAGCGTCTCCCCCGGCTTCGCTCTTGCTGGGCATATTCCTCCATGGCGTTTTGTCGGCGAGTGGCCGATCGAGACACGGTCGGGCGATGCGTATCGCCGCGTTGATGATCGTGGTGTTTACGATTCCGGGCCAGGCGTTGGCCAAACTCGCGGTCGGGGCCTGGTTGGGAAAGGCAACGGAAGCAACGCGGGAAGCGGTCATCACCGCGGAGGTCGGGCCCGAGAAACTGGGGCAACGCGAAGTATTCGTGTTGCAGGCGCCCAATTCCGTGGTGTTGCTCAATGCGATATCCACATGGGTCGTAGAGACGGGCGATCGAGATGTGCGCTTCTGGCCGATGCAATACGGCGGCCGCGGCCTTGTCTGGCGACGGATCGACGATCGGACGTTTGAATTGGAGTCCCTCGATCGACCGTTTCTCACCCACCTGCTGGAGTCGGTCTTCCTGACATCGGGTGATCCGCCGCCGCCGGGTACGCACTGGGAGACGGCGTTGTTCCGCGTGGATGCGATCGATGGCGGCACGGCCGGGCTGCGGTCGATTCGCGTGAGCTGTCCCGAGTCCCTGGATACGCCCCGCTACCGATTTCTGATCTGCCAAAAAGGGAAGCTGCGGTCTGTCGAGCCGCCGCCGGTCGGGGCGTCGCAGGTCATCGATGCCGTTCCGGCCCGAGCGGCCCAATTGCCATAGCTTCGGGGCGACGAGAACGCGCAGAGTCCTTTGCTTGACTTCACCCGATTTGGAATCGATGCTGCGTGGCTGAGTTCTCGTTCGCCGTTCGATCGTTTCCGTACCGCACCCTTTGGGCGGTCCCGCCTCCGGAGCCCACGATGAGCCCGCACGACCACGCTGAGCACGAGTTTCAGGAGATCGTTCTCGCCCCGGCCAAGCCCGCCCAGCCACTGCCCGTCAAGGACCTGCGGTGGACCTGCGATCCGAAAGCGCTTCCGTTCGCATCCACGGCCGACATCGAGCCGTTGATCGGGGTGATTGGCCAGGATTCGGCAGTCGAGGCGCTGCGCTTTGGGTTGGAGATTCATGCACCGGGCCAGAATGTGTACGTGCGCGGACTATCGGGCACAGGGCGCATGACCCTGGTGCGGGGTCTGCTGGAGGAGACCCGGCTGGAATGTCCGGAGGCGAGCGATCGATGCTATGTCAACAATTTCGCGTCCCCGGATCGTCCTCGTCTGATCACGCTGCCGCGAGGGAAGGCACGCTCCTTCCAGCGGCGGATCGACGAAATGGTCGACTTTATCCGCGACCGTCTCGAACCGACGCTGACCTCCGAACCGATGCAGGTGCGCCGGGCGGCGCTGGAGCAGGCTACGCAGAAGGAGATCGAGCGCATCACCCAGCCCTTTGAAGAAACGGTTAAGCAGGCGGGATTGGCGCTGGTGAGCATCCCTTCGGAGCCGGTGGCGCAGGCGGCCCTGTTTCCAACGGTGGAAGGCCGTCCCGTGCCGCCCGAGGAATGGGAACAACTGCAAAGCGATGGGGCGGTGACCAAAGAGCACGCCGAGCAGATCAAGGAGAAGCATGATGCATTTCTTCCGCAACTCCGAGCGGTACTTCGCCAGGTCAACGAGGTGCGCCGGCGCCATGTCGAGGCAATGAACGGGCTCGCGGAGCGGACGATTCGGTCGGTGCTCGTGGAATACGTGGAGTCGATCTCGGCCGAGTATTCGCAGCCCGAGGTGAAGGCGTTCCTGGACGAGGCAGTGGATGAGGTGGTCACGCTTCGGCTGCGAGGCGTGTCCTTTGACGAGGAGCAGGCACGACGTTTCGGGGTGAATGTACTATTGTGCCGCAGGGAGGGCCACGCGTGCCCGATCGTCGTGGAGAACACACCGACGATTGGCAATCTACTCGGCTCGATCGACCAGCGATTCGATATGCGCGAGCGCGGGCGTTCGGACCACATGATGATTCGAGCGGGGGCCATCCTTCGCGCCGACGGAGGGTATCTTATTCTGGATGCTCTCGACGTACTTCGCGAGCCGGGTGCGTGGAAAGTGCTGGTCCGGACGTTGCGGACGGGGCGGCTGGAGATCATGCCTCCGGAGATGGTCTTTCCGTGGTGGACGCCGGGACTGAAACCTGATCCGATTGATGTGAACGTGAAGGTTGTTCTGCTGGGTGGATACGACACGTACTACCTGCTGGACGGGTACGATCCTGACTTTCCGCATCTGTTCAAGGTTCTCGCCGATTTTGACAGCGCCATACCACGCGATGACAGAGCAATGGCACAATATGGCGGCGTGCTGGCGAGAATCGTGCACGATGAAGGGCTGGTGCACTTTGATCGCGGGGGCGTCGCGGCGCTGATCGAGCATGGGGCCCGAATCGCAGGGCGCGGCGTGCATCTGACGACGCGTTTCGGACGTCTGGCGGACATCGCCCGCGAGGCATCGTTCATCGCGCGGAAGGAGGGAAAGAAGCAGGCGGGTGCTGCGGAGGTGAAGGACGCCATCTTGCGCTCGAAGCGCCGGGCGAGTCTGCCGTCAAAGCGCTACCGGGAACTTCTGGCCGGCGGGAAGATCCGTGCCAGCGTTACCGGCGCGGTGGTGGGGCAGGTGAACGGACTGGCCGTGATTCACGCCGGTCCGCTGACGTACGGTTTTCCCACACGCATCACGGCAACGATCGGTCCGGGTACGGCCGGCGTCATCAACATCGATCGCGAAGCCGATCTCTCGGGGGCGATTCACACCAAGGGATTCTATATTCTGGGCGGGCTGCTGCGGCATCTGCTGCGTACCGAACATCCGCTGGCGTTCCATGCCAGCATCGCCTTCGAGCAGAGTTACGGCGGCATCGACGGCGATTCGGCTTCCGCGGCGGAGATCTGCTGTCTGCTCAGCGCTCTGACGGACGTGCCGCTGCGGCAGGATCTGGCGATTACAGGGGCGATCGACCAGATGGGGAACATCCTGCCCATCGGGGCGGTCAACGAGAAGGCCGAGGGTTTCTTCGACACGTGCAATGATCTGGGCCTGACGGGCACGCAGGGCGTAATCGTTCCGGAGACCAACGCGGACGACCTGATGCTGCGCGAGGACGTTGTCGAGGCCTGCCGGAACGGACGGTTTCACGTGTACGCGGTGAGAGACGTTCGCGCGGCACTGGAAATCCTGACGGGTCTGAAAGCCGGCGAACCGGATGTCCAGGGCATTTATCCCGATGATTCACTCCTGTCCGTGGCGGCCGCGAAGGCTTTCGAATACTGGATCAAGGCCACGCGCAGCGTCAGCGACTTCCTCGCGCCGCCCGAACCTGACGCGGAAATGCCGGAGGGCGGTGACGAGTCGAATGAAGCATCTTGAGTCCCGCGGAGACTTCGGCCATTTGGATCAACCACCCTGAGTGAAGATCAGACCTGTGCCGCCGACGGCGAGCAGTACGCCAAGCACCGAACGTGCGGTAATTCGCTCGCCGTGAAGTACAGCCGCAAAGGGCAATAGGAAAATCGGCGTCATGGAGCACAGCGTCTGGGCGATGCCCAGGGGGGCTCGGTCGGACGCCACAAGCGACATCCATACGCCCAGAAAGGGGCCGACGACGGCGCCGCACGCGGCGAAGGCGAGTCCGCTGCGCATGCTTCCCGCGCGGGAGTTGCCAATCCCTTGCGGTCGTCGCGCGCGGCGATGATGGATGAGCGCGAGGGGAATCATGCCCAGCCCGGCGAACGTCATGCGAACCAGCGTAGCGGTTTGCGGCGCGATGTGCTCCTCCGGCGGCAGCCAGCCGTGGCCCATGCCCTGCTTGCTCAGAAGAAGTCCGCCTGCCTGGCAGATGGCGCCGACCAGCGCGAGGACGCATCCGCGAATCCGGCCCTGCGACTGCACCGCCATCGTCACGCGAGGCCTCTCCAACACCACCCAGACAATTCCGAAGATGGTCATGGCCATGCCCAGCAACGCAAGCGGCGCCAGTCGTTCGCCAAGCACGGTCCAGCCGAACAGCGCGGCCCAGAGTGGAGACGAGGTCATGACCAGCATGGCGAGTCGCGGACCAATGGCGCGAAACGCGCTGAAAAGTGCCTGATCGCCGACGGTGAGTCCGACGAGACCGGAAATGGCCAGGAAGGCCGCCTGTCCGGGCAACACGTCCGGCAACCAGTATCCGTTCAGCAGGCGATGTGTCACGCCGAGCAGGACGATCGCGAAGGCGATGCGCGTTGTGTTGAGGATGGTTACTCCGAGCCGGCGCGCGGCGGCGTTGAAGAACAGCGACGTTGCCGTCCAGAGCATGGCCGTGGCCACGCCGGCAGCATATCCAACCAGCACTGCGGAATGCGATTCCATCAGGGGGAGGATTATATGGCCCGCCGGGCAGGTCTGATAATCCGGCGCGACGGTGCGTCGCACGCGGGTCACGGCGGACGGTGTTCAATTCCGATTCCGTCGATTCAGATTGTCGCAGTTTGTTTCGTACATTTGCGATGTGGACCCATCGTTTCCGGGCCGGGGAAGTCCCATATCCGCCCCGGTCTGTGTTATGGAGACCATCGTGAAGAAGCGTCCAAAGAACCGCGACAATCGAAGAAAAGGCCAAGAATCCAAGAAGGAATCGGAAGAGCAGCGGAACCCCAGTCGTCCGTCTTTTCGTGTGGAGACGCTCGAGCCGCGCATTTTGCTGTCAGCAACGTGGGTGGGAACGGATGGGGACGATACGCACGATGGAACGGATGCGGCGGATCACCTCGAGGGTCATGGCGGGAACGATGTTCTCCACGGTGGTATCGGTGACGACATTCTCGACGGCGGCGGCGGGCACGATCAACTCTTCGGCGACGAGGGGAATGACATCCTGATCTCCGGTGGCGGGGACGACGTCCTTTCCGGCGGCGGCGGGGATGACACGTTCCAGTTTACCGGCGCCCAGGCCGGAGATGTCATAACGGTCACCGGCGGCAAGGGCAACGACGCCCTTGACCTTTCCGGATTCCACAACGACCAGATCACGGAAGGGGATTCGTCGCTGACGGTCGATCTCGGTGAAGGCCAGACTTTCACCATCAACCACTCCGGAATCGAGAGCATCGTTACAGGCGACGGTACCTACACGCCGGGCTCGGTGGGGGGAATCCCGGTTTTCAACGGTGGTGAGAGTGTCGACGATGCGGCTCCGACGGCCGACGCGGGCGCGGATCAGACCGTGGATGAGGGCCATGTTGTAACCCTCGATGCGTCGCACAGCAGCGATCCGGAAGGGCAGAGCCTGACATTCCACTGGACCCAGACCTCGGGCCCGGCGGTTTCACTGAATGATGACACCGCAGCCACGCCGACATTCAGCTCGCCGGATGTGGACTCGCCGACGACCCTTACTTTCCAGGTTGAAGTGAGTGACGGAACGTCGTCACATATGGATACGGTCGATGTCCTCGTCAACCCGGTAGCTGACGTGGATCCGCTGGATTCGGGCTTGGTCGGCCATTGGACCTTCGACAGTGATACGACGGACGCCAGCGGAAACGGTCACGACTTGACTTGGCAGGGCGCCGACGGAGATGAACTCCAGGCCGGCCATGTGGGCAGCGGGGCCATGTCGTTCGACGGCGAGAATGACCTGCTGCGAACCCCGGACGGCGACGCCATGCAGGTCGGCGGCGACTATTCGTCGTCGGTGTGGATCAATCCCGAGGCCACGCAAAACGACTGGGCGGGGATCTACACCCGAACCAGCGAAGACGGATTGACCAATCACTACAACCTGCAATTCGACAACTCGGCCGATCGCAATCTTGTCGTCTATCATAACGGCAACAACCGCTGGGACACGGGAATCGATCTCGATGAGGTGCAGGGCGACTGGCACCACGTGTCCATCGTGCGCGAAGGCGATACGATGTCGAGCTTCCTCGATGGCGAACTCGTCAAGTCGGAGACCTTCGGTGTTGATCCCGGCAGCGGCAACGGCCATTTCTTGGTTGGCGCCGAGCGGACGGGAAGCTCGGATTATCTCTATTCCGGACAGATCGATGATTTGCGTGTTTACGACCATGCCGTGACCGCTGAGACGGTCGCACAGCTTGCGGCCATGGGGCCGGTCGCTGAGCCGGTACATGTTGACGATGCGCCCACAGCGCACGCCGGCGACGATCAGACGGTCAACGAAGGTGATGTTGTCACACTTGACGCCTCGCACAGCAGTGATCCCGAGGGGCAATCGCTGACCTACGAATGGGTCCAGACGAGCGGCCCGACAGTGACGCTGAGCGATGCCCATGCGGCGAATCCGACCTTCACTGCGCCGGAGGGCGTGTCCAACAGCGACATGACCTTTGAGCTGCACGTGAGCGATGGAACGAACACGAGCGTGGATACCGTGAACGTGACGGTCAATGCCGATGACGACGCGCCCACAGCACACGCCGGCGACGATCAGACGGTCAACGAAGGTGATGCCGTCACGCTTGACGCCTCGCACAGCAGTGATCCCGAAGGGCAATCGTTGACCTATGAATGGGTCCAGACGGGCGGGCCGACAGTGACGCTGAGCGATGCGACGGCGGCTAGTCCGACCTTCTCTGCGCCGGACACGACGGGAATCTCGCACCTGACATTCGAAGTCACCGTGACCGACCCCGGCGGCGCCGCGCATACCGATACCGTTGAGATCGACGTTCACGATCCGGCCGAGGAAGCATACGTTCACGGGCTTACCTACAGTCAATTCAAGAATCTTAGTGCCGATCAGGTGGACTATCTGACGTCGGACCAGATTGCGACGATCCCGAATCAGGACTGGCTGGGGACGATGAGCGCCGAGGCGCGCGGGTCGTTTGATGAGGCGCAGGTTCAGGCGCTGGACGTCGGCAGCACAGGCATCTCGCTGCTCACCGCGGATCAACGAGGATGGCTGACACAAGACCAGGTGCAGGACCTGACCTACGGCCAGTTTCAGTACCTGAATGGAGATCAAGTCGACCACCTGACGCCCGACCAGATTGCGACAATCCCGAATCAGGACTGGCTGGGGACGATGAGCGCCGAGGCGCGCGGGTCGTTTGATGAGGCGCAGGTTCAGGCGCTGGACGTCGGCAGCACGGGGATTTCACTGCTGACGCCCGCGCAGCGCGAGTGGCTCACGGAGGATCAGGTGCAGGACCTGACCTACGGCCAGTTTCAGTACCTGAATGGAGATCAAGTCGACCACCTGACGCCCGACCAGATTGCGACGATCCCAAACCAGGACTGGCTGGGGACGATGAGTGCCGAGGCTCGGGGTTCGCTGGACGAGGCGCAGGTTCAGGCGCTGAATGTCGGGAGTACGGGGATTTCTCTGCTCACGCCGGACCAGCGTGAGTGGCTGACGGAGGATCAGGTACAGGACCTGACCTACGGCCAGTTCCGGTACGTTAACGCCGAACAAGTCGAATATCTGACGCCCGAGCAGATTTCGACGATCCCAAACCAGGACTGGTTGGGGACGATGAGTGCCGAGGCTCGGGGTTCGCTGGACGAGACGCAGGTTCAGGCGCTGAATGTCGCGAGTACGGGGATTTCTCTGCTCACGCCGGACCAGCGTGAGTGGCTGACGGAGGATCAGGTACAGGACCTGACCTACGGGCAGTTCCGGTACGTGCCGGTATCGCACATTGCGGATTTGACGCCCGCTCAGATTGCCACGATCCCCAATACGAGTTGGTTCAACACATTCAGCGCCGACCAGAAGGACGCACTCACACACGAGCAGATTCGCGCCCTGAACACGAATCTGGGCGGCGTGACGCTGAATGGAACAAGCGGCAATGATGTGCTGACCGGAGGAACCGGTGTCAACAACATCATTGGTCGAGATGGTGACGATGTGCTCTCCGGCGGCGACGGCAACGACGTGCTCGACGGCGGGGTCGGTACGGACGCCATGGAGGGCGGGGCCGGTAACGACCTGCTCATCGCTGGCGGCGGCAATGACGTGGCCGGCGGCGGAGCCGGCGACGACACCTTCACGGTCGAGAATCCACAGGATGGCGACGTCTACACGTTTGACGGCAACGAGGACCACGACACGATCGACCTGAGCGCCTATGCCTCATCGTCTGTAACGATGGGCGCCGGTGAAATGACTGTCGATCTCGGCAACGGCCAGTCCTTTACGATCCACCACTCGAACATGGAGGAGGTGATCTTCGCCGACGGTGCGATGGAATTGAGCTACGACGCGGCGCCCATCGTTGACACTCCCAATGTCGATGCCGGGCTGGTCGGCCACTGGAACTTCAATGAGGGTGCCGGGCTCGAGGCAGCCGACTCCGTCGGCGGTACGATCGGCACGCTGACGAACATGTCGGGCTCGGAGTGGAACGGCGGACTCGAATTCGACGGCGTGGATGACTACATCCACCTGAACGAAGATCTGAGCCCCACACTTGGCGGAACCGCGACGGTCAGCGCATGGATACGCACAACGCAGACGGGCGCGCCACAGTCGTACTACTCGCCGTCGATCATCGGCAATGAGCAGTCGGGCGGCACCAATGACATTCGCTGGGGCTTCATCGATAACCAGGGCCGCATCGGCATGGGCGTGGGTAACGATACCGGTGCCCGCAGCGCCGAGGCGGTCAATGACGGCGAGTGGCATCATGTCGCTTTCACGCGCAACGCCGATACGGGCGAGGTGGCCGTCTATGTCGACGGAGAACTCTCCAGCACCTTTGCGGGTACAGCCGGTACGTTCCAGTCGCCACTATTCGACATCGGCCGGACCGTTGATTACAACGATGCCCAACCCGAAACCAGCTACTTCCAGGGTTCTCTTGATGAAATCCGCGTTTACGATCGAACGCTGAGCGCCGCGGAGATCAGCCAGCTCGCGGGAATGGATGTGCCGGGGGCCGAGGTCGATCAAAGTCCGATGGCAGATGCCGGGGCGGACCAGGTCGTGAGTGAAGGTGACCTTGTCACGCTCAATGGAAGTGGCACCGATCCCGAGAGCCAAGCGATCACCTATCAGTGGATCCAGACGGATGGACCGTCGGTGACCCTGAGTGACGCATCGGCGTCCAACCCGACCTTTACAGCTCCGGATGGCGCGGGTGGAAGCGACGTGACCTTCGAGCTGCACGTCAGCGACGGCACGAACACCAGCGTGGATACAATGATCGTCAGCGTGCAGCATCCTGCTGAAACGCCCGAAGATGCGGGAGTTGTCGCGGAGGAAACGCCTCCATTGTCCACGCCGTATGCTTACCCCGATCAAGGTGGCATCAACACGGTTTCCGCGAACGATGGCAACGACGTCGCTCACGATGCTCCGGACACTGAACCACCGGGCGACACGACTACTCCCGTCCATGGTGAACAATCCAATGCGGACGGTAGTACCGATACCACTGTTGAAACTCACGACTTGACTACGGAGGACGCAAAGCACGACCGGGTCGCTCCGACACCCTCGGTCGTCGATAATGGACCGACCGGCGACGGTCCCCAGGCTGATGGTCCTGAGACAAGCGAATCAGATTCCGGGGCCCCGGCCACCTCTTCGATGTGGGACGGAAACGAACACCTCGAGGTGCTCGATCCGACGACAGACTTTGCGGAACATGTCGAACTTGCGGTGCCGGAGACAGATGATCAGCCGGACTTCGCAGCGTCGCATCCCGGCGACACCGCTTATCAGGTGACGCGCGAATTCGCCGTGGATCATTCCAGCCCCCTGACGCCGTCCGATCATGTGGAGATCGCCCAGCTCGGCGGCCAGAGTGCTGCGGACGTCTTCCACGAGGTGACGTTTGCGTCGCCGGTAGTCAACAGCGGTGCGCCGACGACTGCTGCCCAGTTGACATCCAGCGACGTCGAGGATGCCGCCGTCTCGACCGCGCGCTTCCGGGACGAGCCGGGTGGTCCGGCCGTATCTCGTCACGACAACGACGAGCCTCTTCCCGCCAACGCACCTGGCGATTCCAGCGTCGGCGAGGTCGCCGATCCCCATGAAGGACAGGCCGTCGAATCCGGTGTGGCTGCTATGGCCGCGTCAGGAGGATTTCTCGCCCGCTTGTGGGGAGCGATTCGCGGGTTCGGTGGCTCGTTACGCCGCGAGGATGAAGAACTCGCCACGCGGGAAGGACGGGGGCGGCGGCGCTAAGGAGGGCACGAATACCGGACCTTTGTCTGGGCCCGGGATCCTGTTCGCCCCCGCGAACTCCGGCATCCGATAACCAGGAGGCTCTGGCTTATCGCGCAACATCAGACTGCCGAAAAGTAACAGAGAGATATCCCCTATGTGGAGTCAGTCTATCCATAGGTTTTCAGACGTTCACTTGCGACAGCATACGCGGCTCGTCCTCGTTCTGCTCATGGCCGCTGGTGGGCTCCCGGTATCGGTTCGTGCGAACGAACCGATGGAGCAGGACCCCGGCGCCACGCCGCTGGTCGGCATGACGCGCCCATTCCGCGAGGCCGTGCTGGGAACGGTCTTCCAGGGTCGAATCCAGCAGTTCTTCGTGGAGGAGGGCGGCTTCGTTCATGCAGACGACCCGATCAGCGAGCTGGATAACGCTGTGCAGCAAACACGAGTCCGCATTGCCCAGGCCGAAGCCGAGAGCTCCCTTCAGGTCGATCTGACGCAGACACGATTCGACCACGCTCAGCGCGAGTACGATCGACTCTCACGGCTTTACGGCGACGCGTCCGCTTCTTCCAAGGAACTCACTGATGCGGATGCCGCACTGCGCATGCGCCGCCTGGAGTTCGAGATTGCCAAGTTCGACCTGCAGGTCGCCCGGCTTCAATTGGAGCGGGAGAAACGTACGCTCGAGCAGTTCACAATCCGAGCGCCTTTCAGCGGGTACGTCCTGGAACGTTTGAAGCAGGTCGGCGAGTCCGTCGATCTGGACGAGGGCGTTGTACGCATGGCACAGCTTGATCCGCTGCTCGTCGTTGTGGATTGCCCGCTGGATCGGCGGTCGGGGTTTACCGTGGGCGATGCCGTTCGCGTTGAGCCCCTGTCACCCGAATACGGCAAGCGCACGGGCGTGGTGCGATTCGTCAGTCCCGTGGCGGATGGGGGAAGTCAGACGTTTCGCGTCAAGATCGCCGTGGAGAACCCCGAAGGGGCGTGGATCGCGGGTATGAAGGTCGAGATCCATGCGGACCACCATATTCCGGAATCCAAACGGGTGAACGCACCATGATCTTCGACGAAGTCGAACCACAGGGCAACGCGCTCAACGCGGACGAGGCATTCGGTCTGCTTCAGGAACTGGGCCGGAATACGACGGAGGAAATCCGTCGCCAGCGCGCCCATTTCCGTATCAGCGTGAAGGCGGGCGTCGTGCTCCAGTCGGGAAACGCCAGCGAGTCGCTGTCCATGAAAGTCCGCGGCGTGACCGGTGACGTTTCCGAGGGTGGGTTCAGCGGGCTGTTCCCCGTGCCACCGCGCGTCGGTGATATTTACCGTCTCCAGTTCGACCGCGAGAAGCTCGATCTCCCACTCACCTTTGCCCGCTGCGTACGTTGTCGCCTCGTACGCGAGGATGCATTCGAGGCCGGATTCGCGTTCTTCAAGAACATCTGCCTGCCGGATCGCATGATGCAAACCGGAGCCGGCGCGCAAGTCCTGGACCTGTAGACCGGAATCGAATCACCGTGCCCGAAGGAGGCTACGTGACGCATCCTGACACTGCCCGACGCGATAATGCGCAGACTGCCGGCCGCGCTGCAAGCCGCGGCGACGTCTACGCGGATATCGTGCGCATCGCCCGCACGGGCACGTCGCAGGCGCAGTTTCTCAGGGCCGCCTTTCGGCTTATCGCCCAGCATTTCGCCAGTCCCTATGCGGCGCTCCATGTGCGTTATGCTTCCGAGGTGATCCAGGACGATTGGCACACGGGCCCGACCGATCCCGGCTTCTGGAAACCGTCACTTCAACAGTTCCTGACCGAATCCCTCTCCGAGCCGCTTTCCCGAGCCAGGTTGCTCCAGGCTCGGACCGGCTCAGCCAAGGTCGCTTTTCTCAGTGCGCCGGTGTTTGACCCATCAGGACCGGCGATCGGCGCGGTTTCCCTGGTGGTTGCGCCGGTGGAACCCGATCAAGTCGATGCCCGGCTGGCCCTGCTCGAATGTCTGACGCGACTGACGTCTTTCAGCGTGGAATATCTGGGCAACGCCGAATCGCGATCGGATGTAACCGGTCGCAGCGCCGCATCGTCACGCGATCCCGCCGGTGCCAAGGCGCTGTCGCGCGCCGCCTCGTTCCAAGACCACGAGGAACTGGCTTTTGCCATCGTCAACGATCTTTGCAATCGCATGGGATGCGAGCAAGTTGCATTGGGATTGGTCGACGGACCGCGCGTTCACCCGGTCGCCATTTCCGGGCTCGACACCGTGCGCTCGCAGAGCCCCGGCGTCGTTGCCATACGCGGGGCAATGGAGGAGTGCCTGGACGCGGGCACCACGATCGTGGAGCAGTCGGGCCAGAGCTGGAACGGGTCCGAATCCAGTGGATCCTATCGCCTTCACCACCAATGGAGAGCGCACGTGCAGGGCGATGCGGTTGCATCGATCCCGCTCAAGGACGGCGATCGTGTCGTGGCTGTGCTCAGTCTGCGACGCCGCGCCGACCATCCGTTGCGACAGGAACTCGTTGAGGAAATTCGTTCGCGCGTGGAACCCTTCGCCGTATCCATGCTCGTCTTGAAGCGGGCAGGCCGGGGCCTTGTGCGACATGCGCTGGATGTCCTCCGGGAAGGCGCCGTTTCCCTGACTCGTCCCGACGGTATGCGCCGGCGTGCTCTGGTAGCCGCCGCGGTCTTCGGATTCCTCTTCTTCTGTTTCGGCTCGATCAACTATCGTCCGACCGTGCAGGGTGTTCTTGCGCCCGCGGACGTGCGGCATGTTGCCGCGCCGTTCGACGGTGTTCTCGCTTCCGTTCACGCCGTCGAGGGCGATCACGTTCGGGCTGGCGATCCGCTTGTCGTATTCGAACAGCGCGAACTGATCACCCGTCGCGACGAGCTTCAAGCAGAGTTGGCCGTGGTCAATCTCCAGATCGATCAGGCCCGGGCGGCGGATACGCCGGTCGAAATGCAACTGGCCCGGGCCAAGCAAGCACTCATTGAAGCAAGGTTGAGGGTGCTCGAGGAGCATCTGACGCAGGCGACGGTGCGGGCGCCGATCGACGGAACCGTCGTCTCCGGAGATTTGCGCCGTTTCGTGGGGGGCGTTGTCCCGCGCGGACAGGCCCTGTTCGACATCGCCCCGCCCGGACATTGGCGTCTGGAGCTCGCCCTTCCCGATCACGTGAGCGTGGATCTTGAGACGGGATTGAGCGGCACGTTTGCGCCGGCCGCGCGACCGGACCATCTGCGGGCATTTCATATTGACCGCGTGCTCGCTTCGGCCCAGGTTCGCGGTGGCCGCAATGTGTTCGTTGCCGAAGCAGATATTCACGCCGAGGAGGGCTGGCTCCGACCGGGCATGGAGGGTGTTGCTCGAGTGGACATGGGCAAGCGCCGAATCTGGTGGGTGGCACTGCATCGCGCGATCGACTGGATTCGTCTGAACGTCTGGCCATGAACCCGACAGCCCCCGCCACCCAGCCTTCACTCGCCGCGCAGCTCGCCCAGGTGCGAGTCGGATTGCGTGAGGATCTCGACGTCAGCCGTCATCTCTTTCGCGGAAAGCCGTCGTACATCGTTCGCGATCCGGTCACGTTCCAGTGCCAGCAATTCGATCCGGGCGACTACCACATCCTGACGGCGATCGATCATTCGCGGACCCTGGGGGAGACGTTCGACGACCTTGTGGTCCGGGGCAGGGCCCGGCGCGACGATGAGGACCGTTTCTTCCAGTTTGTAATGGATTTGCACCGACTCGGGTTTCTGCGCCTCCCGGTATCGGACCACAAGTCACTTTATCGCCGACACCTTTCCAAGGAGCAGGCAAAGCGACGCCGGGCCTGGACGAGTTTCCTGTACACTCAAATTCCGGTTCTTAACCCGGATGCCTTCCTGAACCGCACCATCCGCTTCGCTCGCCCACTGTTTTCCTGGCCGGCGTTCATCCTGTGGGCCGTGCTGCTGGGAACGGCAATCTTCGTCGCCATTCACAATCGGCAGTCGCTCGCTCAGCCCCTGGAGGGCATGCTCGCGACGCGCAACCTGGCACTCATGTGGCTCACGCTCGTGGTGTTGAAGGTGTTCCACGAATTCGGCCACGCATTCGCGTGCAAGCACTTCGGCGGCCACGTTCCGGAAATGGGCGTCTCCCTCATCATGATGACGCCGTGCGCCTACGTTGATGCCACGTCCTCATGGGGATTCTCCCGGAGGCGAGATCGCCTCGTTGTCGCGCTGGCGGGCATGTACATCGAGACGGCCATCGCGGCGCTGGCGGTATTCGTATGGGCGTTGACGGACCCCTCGTTGTTGCACAGCGCGGCCTACAACGTCATGTTCCTGGCTGGGTCCGTAACGGTGCTCTTCAACATCAATCCACTCATGCGCTTCGACGGCTACTACATCATGAGTGACCTCGTTGAAGTGCCAAATCTGCGGGCAAGATCGGCACAGTACATCGCCGCCTGCATGAAGAAGTGGTTCCTGGGCATCGAATCGGAGCGTGTGATCGAAGGCCGGCGCCTGCGGGGGATTCTCTTCGGATTCGGGGTGGCCAGTTTTCTCTATCGACTCTCGCTGTTGCTGGCAATATCGGCGGTGCTCGCCACGAAGTTCTTCATCGTCGGCGTGTCGCTGGCGGTATTTTATGTCGGCCGCACCGTGGCGACGGCGGTAGCCAAAATCATCCAGTATCTCTGGCAGGCGGAGGAAACGGCGCATGTCAGGGTTCGGGCCGTGGCTTTGGGACTACTGCTCGTCGTGGGGTTTCCGGCGGGATTCCTCTGGATTCCGCTTCCTGCCCGGGTCCGTGCGGCCGGAGTTATTGGACAGGAGCGGGAGAGCGTGCTGCGCGCCCCGGCCGATGTGTTTGTTGAGGCCATTGCTGCGCGAAATGACGAAACCGTTCATGAAGGCGCGCCTCTGCTGAAGCTACGCGACGAGAATCTGGAACTTGCCGTTGCCGCCGCGCAAGCCGACGTACGCGAGGCGGAGATTCTTGCCGACGCATTTCGACTGGCGGAGCCGCATCGCGCCGAACAGGAAGCGCAGCGTGCCGACGCCGCTCGCCGCGAACTGGAGCGCGCAAAGGAGCGACTGACGCAACTCGAAGTCGCTGCGCCGCACGAGGGCGTGGTCATCCAGACGCTCAAGCCGGAAGACATCGGGCGGTTTCTTCCGCGTGGCGAAGTACTGGCCACCGTGGCCGACGGACCGTGGCAGATCCGCGCGGTCCTGTCGGAGGAGGAATTCACCGCGGCCGGGCCGGCAATCGGCAAGCGGGTTCTCGTCCGCACCACGGCGCGGCCCGATACGTTGCTTCACGGCGAGATCGAGCGTATCGCGCCGATGGCCCACCGGGCCGTTCCCAGTGCGGCTCTGACTCAACTCGCCGGAGGTGACATCCACGTGGATCCCGCGACGGGAGTAACCAATCGACCCTATTTCGAAGTGGTCGTTCGGCTCGATGATCCTCCGGCCGGTTTGCTTCGCCACGGGATGGGGGCCCGCGTGCTTCTCCACGGTGCGCCGGAGCCCTTCGCCGTTCAGGCCTTCCGCCGGCTGCACCGCTTCCTCAACAAACTCCTGCAGGAATAGCTACGGTCGAATGTGCGAACCCGATTCGGCGCGGAGCGTGGGCTCACGCCCTGTCGGCGGTGACCTCTTGCGGGCCGCCGCGTTGAAAGGGCACCTGCCAGTCCTCACCCTCAACAGTCCACGAGCGGTCGTTTCGAAGGACGCGACGGTAGAGCGTGTCGCGTTCGAACGCCTCGCAACCGGCTTCGGCAATCAGCCGGCGGAGCTTGTCTACGGTGAGCTCCTGGTGCGTTCCACCGTCGCCTTCGCGCTTGGTAATATCGTAATACACCACGGTCCCGTCGATGTCGTCCACGCCCCAGCCGAGTGAAACCTGAGCGAGTTTAGGCGACTGCATGATCCAGAACGCCTTAATGTGGTCGATGTTCGGGCACATCAGCCGGGCGAGCGCCAGCGTCCTGAGATCCTCAAGCCCGCTCGGACCCGGCAGGTGAGCGAGTTCGCTTTCGTCGGGGATGAAGGAAAGGGGAATCACGCAGTTGAACCGGGCTGCTCGCTTGCGGACACTATCTGCCTGATGTTCGCGGAGCTTGATCAAATGCCGCACACGCTCCGCGGGCGTTTCCACGTGCCCATAGAGCATCGTCGCATTGGTGAATATCCCCAATTCATGAGCGGCACGATGCACGTCAAACCACTCGGACTCGCCCACCTTGGTCTTGAAGGCCTCTTCGTGAACCCGGTCGTCGAAGATCTCCGCGCCACCACCCGGAAGGCTGCCGAGACCCGCCTCGCGCAGCTTCGTGAGCACTTCGGCGATGCCCAGTCGCGGCTTGGCGATGCGCGTGAAGTGTATGATCTCGATGGCAGTAAACGCCTTGATGTGCATGTGCGGGCATGCTTGGCGGATTGCCGCACAAAGGTCCGTGTAATAGGAGAACGGAAGTTTCGGATGAAGTCCGCCGACAATGTGTACTTCCGTCGCTCCTCGCGCGTAAGCATCTTTCGCTCGCGCGACGACTTCCTCCACGGTCAGTTCATAGCCGTCCGGGCGGAACGGGGCTCCTGATGGTGCGCCACCATCCTCAAGCAGCGAGAGCGATGGGCCGGAATGTTGTGGTCCATCGTGGGAAGCGGCCACTTCGGGCGAGACGGGATGTCCCACTTTCGGATAAGGCCGGTAAAACGAGCAGAACTTGCAACGCAGCACGCAGTAATTGGTGTAGTTGACGTGAAGGTTGACGTTGTAGAACGCCCGCCGGCCGTGGAGCCGCTCGCGCACAAGGTTGGCCAGTTCGCCCAGTGCGTGAATGTCGGGCGATTCGTAAAGCGCCAGACCCTCTTCGAACGTAAGCCAATCGCCGGCCTCGACCTTGCGGCGGAGCTCGATGAAGTCGTGGCCTGCCATGTCCGTCGCGGCTGACTGAATCATTCATTCTTCCAATGCTGGGAGCTGCGGACCTGTCGGCGACGGCAGAATCAACGGTCAACTTCCTCGAATGATAACGCGCGCCCGGCTATGCGTAGCTGTGCAGCCCCGTGATGACGAAGTTGACCGCAATCCAATTGAACATCATCACCTCGAATCCCAGGATGGCCAGCACCGCCGTCCAGAAGCCCTTGTCGCGCACCTTCAGGCGAACGTGGATGAGGATGAGGAATATGATGAACGTATTGAGGGCGAAGACCTCCTTCGGATCCCAGCCCCACGGCCGACCCCACGAATGGTCCGCCCAGATGGCGCCCATCACCAACCCCGCCCAGAGCATGACGAACGAAAGCTCCACCAGAACCATCGTCGCGCCATCGTAGACCTCGCCGGTGGATGGTCGCTCGCGGTGAAGAAACGCGGAACGCCGTTCGCCCGTTCCCAGGATCAGCGCCGCCGCTCCACCCACCGCCGACCGCTCCACCTTGGTCCCGGCGAGTCGCCGGCCACGAGCACCGGCCAGTTCCAGCACGATGAACATCAGCGATGCCCAGAATCCCGCTCCGACGAACATGGCCGTCTGCGCCTTCATCTCCCAGGACGGTGCCCCGAGCAGATTCATGAGCAGCGGCAGCCCTGTGGCGTGCAGCGCCGCCACGGCCACCGGAAGCAGCAGCAGCCGTCCCTTGGGAACCAGGCCTTGATCCCAAAGTGAACACCAGCGATTACGCAGGTAGAGCAACGCCGGCACGCAGGCCAGTCCGATGATTGCATAGCTCCAGATGATGACGTTGGTGTGAATGTACAGCCAGACATCGTTGAGCGCCGGCATCTTGTTGTTGATCGTGGAATCGAGTCCCGTCGGGATGAAGTACGCCGCCATCAGCGCGGCCATGGACATCACCGCTGATCCCAGCGCGAAAAGATTACGGAAGGGTGTCCGACGGACGAGTGCTTCAATAATCAGCGCTCCGACGCCACCGAACCACGCGGCCGTCGTGACCGCCTCGAACATGTTCGCGTTCGGCCAGCGCCCGGAGATGTACCAACGAATAATCACCGAGGCTGTGTGCGCCGCGAACGCGATCACGAACAGCACCATCCCCACTGTCCGCGCCCGATCCCACTGATAGATCGTGGCCATCAGCAGGGGCACCACACTCGCCAAATAGAGGAGCCAGACCCATGTCATGCTCTTGTTGCGGAAATACCAGCTCTCCATGGAGAGGCGTCCCGGTGAAGGATAGAGATGCGGCGAGATGCTCGGCAGGACGGTCGCCAGCTTGGCGATCTGCGTGTTGACCGCACCAGCATCCTCCGCACGCCAGGCGGTGACGAGCGCGTCCCACGACTGGGCCAGAGACTCCTGCACCTTCGGATCGAGCCCTTCGATCGGCCGGGATCGCTCCATTCCCATGTGCGTGGCGTCCCGCGGAGCTCCTGCCGGACCAGCGACATCCGTGATAGGAATCCAAGGCCGGTCGGTCTCGCCCGTCGGTGTCGGGATGAGTCGCAGCCGATCGGCCAGGAAACGGGCATCTGAAACCGTGAGCGCCGAGTGAATGGCGTCCACCTCCTTGGACGTCTTGATCAGGTCCTGGCCGAGATGCTGGAGCAATCCGTCCACGTCGGGGCGCTGGAGGAGTGCCGGCGAGATCAACCCGCGCTTCATGAATCGAGCAACCCAATCCTCGGATACCACGGGTTCGGCGCCCATCGCCACCTCGTCGCGCGAGGCCTCATCCAGAACGTTGGCAATCTGCTCCCGCACGAGCTTGTTCTTGACGTAGATCGTATCCGTGTTGTCGTACCGCTCGGGGCGGAGCAGCATATCCAGGTAGGTATAGCCATCCGGCTGCCCGTGGATCTCTCGCGGACCGCTCACGTAGCCCATGTACGTCTTCGCGTGTGATTCGAACGATCGGACGCGTCCGTCGGCTTGAACTGCGGCGCGATACAGCGGCGCAAGGTCCACCGCCTGTGCGAACGCCGAGGGTCGATCCTCGGGGCGCGGTGCGGGGCGGTCAATGTAACTCCAGCCCACCAGCCCGCCGATTCCCAGAACCACCATCCAGTCAATGGGTCGAATTCTCATCGTTCCCTTCATCCGGCTGAAGTACGAAATATCGAAGTTAACTACTTGCCGTCCAATGATGCGCGCCAAGTCGTGACATCACGCAGGCTCGCAGGGCTTCGCCTGTGACCCAATGGCGGTCAGACGCCCACCTCTTCCTTTTCCGCGATGACTTCTTCTATGCGTTCAGCCTGTGCTTCGGCGCTGGACGATAAACGCGCCCGCGAGCGTTCATAACGCCGGCGGACCATGACAGGCTTGATGTAGAACGCGAAGATCATCCCCGCGACCATCATGCAGCACCCGATGAGCTGCACATACACGCCGTTACGATTGCCCACACCCAACCCGGTGTAGTTCATCCCGCCCGTAGGATTCTGGTCGGATGGCTTGTCCCACGTCGATTGGAAATACCAATACCCGGCGTTTTCTGTCGGCGCGTTCACCGCGATTCGCGTCGGATTCGTCCAGCCCGACGGCTCGAAGAAGCGCAACTCGCTCACATAGTTGCGTATGGTCAGCGATTGTCCGGTGTATCCGCCGATGTGCGTGTCCAGTTTGAATGAATCGAGCGCCACGGGATTCGGTAGCTTCTGCCGCTTTCGCGAGAAGATGACCTCCACCGTGCTTCCGTCGGCCGTGCGGAACTGCGTCGGCGCATACGTGAAGCGACCGCCGTACGCATATTCGGGACCGGGAAGCGCGTATGGGTGGAAATGCACCCACTCCGTCTGTGTTCCCCGCCCGGTATCGACCTCCAATCGCACCATCGAGAACGCCTCGCCTGCGTCACGCTGCCGGGCGAAGGGCGGAACGATGAACGGCTTCTGTTGCGCCACGGCACTGGTCCAAAGTCCTTCCACGCGTGCCCACAACCCGGGAATCACCTCGACACGCTCGCCAACGTTGATCGGCCGGTTGATTTGCTGCCCGTCCCGACCATTGAACAGGAAGTGCAACCCGCCGGGATACGCAGCGAGCACGACGGGTGCCGACGCCGGCTGGTAGCGCATGACGATCCGCTCATCCACGCCGCGAGCCTGAACGTCGTGCGGATCCATGCCGTCGCCGTGGATGTCGCGCGTGAAATCGGGCACGTCCGAAACCCACCTTCGGAACGTGCCCTCGGGCGTGCGAATCTCGACAATCGCGACGGAGATCGCCCGGTTCTGGTTGGGTAGAACGAGGTTGTCCTGCACACCGCGAATGCGGTAGGCGAATTCCGTCCCTTCAATGGGGACAAACGGGCCGTCAGGGTCAACTGTCTCCTGCGTAAGCACGACATCGAAGTCCGACCCCGCCGCCGGGACTTCTACGTGCAGCATGGGGCGCGAGTCTCCGGAGAACGACGCCGCTTCGCCGGCGTCATCAACCCACACGAACTGCACCAACCCATCCTCGGAGATGCGTCGCTGGCGGTCGAAAGCCGCCAACTCGTAGGATTGTCCCGGGGCGTGGTCCGCCAGCAGTGACATTCGGACGACCGGGTTCAGGCGATCCCCACCCTCCACCCATTGCGATTGCATGCGTGCATAGCGCAAGTAAGCGGTGATGTGCAGCCGGGCGTCACCCAGCGGATCATCCGCCCCGGCTGGCGGGACGCTCACGTCGATCGGGCGGGTCGGCAGCTCCTGTTTCGGATCGCTGAACACCAGGCTACGATCCGATATGCGATCCTGATAGCGCGGCAGCCCTTCGATGGGGCGCTGCACCCAGTTCTTTTCACCGGCGCGGCGAATGTACAGGGCCCAGGTGTCCTTGATGTGGAAGTACTCCTGGGGCTGGTACTCCAGGGACATGTCCAGGTCTTCGTTTACCAGCTTGCGGCCAAGGTTCTTGATCGCCCGCCCCTTGCCGGGGATGACGTCCTCGTTGTATTGCGGAAACCCCGCCAGCAATTGCCGCACGAATGCGTCGCCCTGCGGGGGTTGGACGCTGATATTCACCGCATACGCCGTCTTCCCCTTGTCCTCATCGGATAGGATGGGCCAATCGGAGTTGGTGCTCTGCACCTGGAATTCCCACAGGCCCTCTGGCGTCGCAACCCGCGCCCGATTGCCCGGAAGGGCAGGCATGGAGACCGGTGCGTTGGCGCCCGGAGCTTCGATCCGAACCTGACGGCGGAGGACGGCCGTGTCTCCCTCAACCTTGGTCCCGAAGTAGTAGTAGCTGCCCACCACGAGCATGATCAGCCCGCTGTGAATGGTCCAGACGCCAAGATTCACGGGTCGCAGCGGTATCCGCCGGATCGTGGCAACCGTCAGCGAGATACAAAAGGCGATGATCAGGGCGTTGAACGGCCACCAGTGGAACCACTCGAATTCGGTCATTTCCAGCCAGCGATGCTGGCGGACCTGGGGAACGGCACTCCCGATCGAGCAATAGATGAAGAGAAGCGAAGCCAGTGTGACGCCCAGCCAGATACTTCCGACCTGGTCGAGCAACATGCCCATCGGGCTACGCCGCCTCCGACCGATGTCCGAAGCTGGTCGGTTCGGTTCCTTGTCCATCAGGATGTGCACTCCTGCCTTGTTGAATTCCGCTTTGTGACGGGAAATGGCGCAACACGCCGGCCCAGCGCGACACGCCGCCCTTCCTCGGAGATTATAAGCGGCTTCATGTGGGAGGAAACCCGCGGGGCGCGATCACTCCACGGACGAGCAATTCGCCGGCGCAGCAAACGCGCCGTCATTGCGGGCGCCGGGTTCTTGGCTAGGCCGCGACACCATTCTTGACCGAGAGCACGTAGAAGCTGCCGTAGGTGGCGCTGCGGTCAATGGCCAGCAATTCCCGGGACAGCTCCTGATGGTGGTGGACGAACGGCCGCACCGATTCAGGGGGGTCGAGCCGATAGCTTCCCGAGCGATAAATGAGGGTGGCGTCCGGGGCGCTCGCTCGCAGTACGGCTTGTAACGTGCTCTCAAACGCCGTCGCCGGCATCCAGTCGAATATGTCCAGGAGATTGAACTTGTTGATCGAGCCGGCAGGCTGGCTGTTCAAGTATGGCTCCAGCCAGCCGTTGACGATCTCCACCCGGTCGAGGTTGTTACGCAGCGTCTCGAAGTTCTCTTCCAGCAGGTAAGGCGGCACGTGATTGCCCCGGAAACGTCCGGAAATGGCCTGACTGAGGAAGTAATTGTCCTTGGCGGGAACCTTCGTCAACGCGTGCTCGATCCGCTCCCGGATGTAGTCATACATGTTGTGGCGGCCGTCCACCAATTCGAATTGCTTCGGATGAACCCCCGCCAGATACATCAGCGGTTTGAAGGACACGAACATCTTGCTTGACCGCCGCCAGAGCCGCGGCGCGATACAGCCGTCGTAAAGGCTCTGCTGCTCCTCGAGCGAGTCACACGCGAAGAGCCGCTCAATGATGCTGTCGTTGATTTTCACCAGTTTGAGATAGCGGCGGAGGATGCGGCAAAAAACGCCCATCCGGCCGTGTCGATACAGACCCCGGGCGACAACCTTCAGATTCTTGTCCCAGAACTTCTGGGAGCGTGGCGAAATGAGCGGTCGAAGCTTGTTGGGATAAAGCGACTCGACCCGCTCCGGAGAGCGAGCGGCGAAAATGTCGAAGAACGTGGCGTGGTCCAGCGTCGCCAGTCCGGCGAGCTTCAACTCGAGAATCGCATTCTGCGCGGGATTCCCGTCCACACAGATTAGCCGGCGCGGGCTCTGGCATAGAAAATTCAGCGGATTGCAGCCTGCGGACGTGATGGACAGGACGGTGTCGTCGCCCGTGAGTTGAAAAGCCCGCCTGTCCATCTCCGGGTCTTCCCACGACATGTTGAACACGATGCCACGGAAAACGAGCCGTTCAAGAAGGGGGCGACGCTTGGCCTGGGGAAGATCGATCACCGTGATCATTTGCAATTACCTCGTGCCGGCGGCGATGAAGTTGTACCCGCCGAGCCAATGACGAACGTACAAGCTCGGAAACAGTGAGCGCATGTGCTCTACATAGGGGCGCCGCGTGTTGACATGACACGCGCCCAGCCATGCCCGCATCAGTGGGGCGAGTGGTCCCCACCCGCCGAACATGCCGAAATCCAGTACGACCAGGCGCCCGCCCGGACGCAGGTGGTCCCGGGCCCGCGCCAGCGCTCCTTGCCAGTCGGGGATCATGGTCAGGCTGTAGGCAAACAGGACGCCGTCAAACTTCCGGTCCAGCGAAAGTGTCGACGCATCGGCCTCGACAAGATCGACGTTGTTCCAACTGCGATCAGCCACACGCCGCTGCGCCTGCTTCAGCATATCCGCCGAGAAATCCACGCCGGTCAGCGTGCCCCGCTTCGAGTCCAGGCGACTAAGCACGTAACGGAAATTCAGACCGGTCCCGCAGCCGACTTCCATCACGGCCGCGTCCGACGTCAGTTCCAGATGATCCACCGCTTCACGCCGACTGTGCAGGATCATCCAGCGGGTCTTGTCGTAGACCCGGGCGTGATATCGATAGAACCGTTGTACGGAGGTTGAAGCCAACCTTCAGGGCTCCGGCGGCAGCGCGCCTGCCGCGGTAACAGCCGATTCAACGAACCGGCAGATCTGTTCGCGTGAGAACCTCGTTCAGACCGCGCCGACGAACGAGGAGGTTATATTACAAACAGGTAAGAAGCGCCAAGATCATTCCCGCCCTAGGCTGACTGGACGACCGGCTCCGGCAGGTCCACGTCGTTCCACTCCATGATCGTGGGTAAGGCTACGGCGTCAGCCATGTCTACACAACGGACATCCATCCTTGAACGCCACCAGATCAGCTCCAGTTCGCCAAACTCGTTTTCCACCAGGGCTGTACAATTTTCGACCCAGTCGCCCGAGTTACCGTAGAGAACACCGTCGGCATCGCGAAGGGCCGGTTGGTGAATGTGGCCGCAGATCACGCCGTCTACGCCCTCCCGGCGGGCTTTTTCGGAAAGAACCTTCTCGAAGTTCGTGACGTATTTTACGGCCTGCTTGACCCGCCGTTTTGCCGCGCCGGACAGGCTCCAGTAAGGCATCCCCAACACCCGCCGGAAGGCATTCACCCAGCGATTGAGGGCGATCAGGTAGTCGTATGCCCACGCCCCGAGCTTCGACAGCCACTTGTGATAAACGACGATGGCGTCGAACTCGTCGCCGTGGACGACGAGCAGACGCTTTCCGTCGACCGTCTCATGGATGGCCTGCGAACGAATCTCGACGTCGCCGAACCGGTAACCCACGAAATCACGGAAGAACTCGTCGTGGTTACCGGGAATGAAAATGACTTTCGCCCCGCGACGCGACCGTTTCAGCACCTTGTGAAGCACTTCGTTGTAGAGCTTGGGCCAAAACCAGCGTCGCTTCAACGACCACAGATCAACGATGTCCCCGACAAGGTACAGGTAATCGCAGTGAATACTGTCCAGAAAACTGTAGATGGCGTCGACCTGCGAGTCTCGGTTGCCCAGATGCAGGTCCGAGATCCACACGCTTCGATAATACTGCTTCATATCATGCTCTCGACGCCTACTTGATCCTGCTCCGTCGTGGGACGGGGCAGGCGGAACGCAACCCAGCCGCGCATGCCGAGTTCGCTTAAACCCCCTAAATAGTCTGCCTTGACCGTGTGAAGCCCGCGTCAGCCCCCCGTTAATTTCTGATGAGCATCGCGCTGCGGCGGTGGCCCGGAATCGACGAGCCCCGCATGTAATTATCGGGCCATGAACTGCACAAATGGCGCCTCGTGAAACCGGCCGGCACCGCGCCTAGCATGGGCAAGGGCAGGAGGGAAACATGCAAGCCACACGACGCTTCCCGCGGACAGCCGCGGCGATGTTCGCAGCCTTGACCTTGAGTATTCCGTTCACACCGGGCTGTGGAGGCGGGGGACCGCCGACCGCCCTCACGGGCGTCTGGCGGGCCAATTTCGTCGACCCCAACTTCGGTTCGGGAACGGTTGACCTCATCCTGATGAGCGACGGCTCGTTTCAGCAGCAGACCGCCTACCAGGCCGGGGCGCTGGTCACGATCTATGGAACCTACCGCGTGTTCACCAATGAGGCCCTGCTCCGCCTCGACATTCAGCGCGGGGAACCGGCCGAGGCCTGCGGACCGCTGGGCTGCACCCCGATCCTCTATCCCGCGGGCGAGAGCTACGGCTACACCGTCGTCGATGCCAACAACCTCACGCTTCAAAACATAAACTGCGTTCCCGGCGGCGGCGGAGTGTGTGTATTCAACTTCGTGCGGCTCGTCTGATGCAAAGAGCTTTCTTGAACATTCGTCCCTTGGACCCATGGCGTACGTCTTCGGTGCCTTGCTCCTTGGGCGGTGCTTCCGCGGCCCCAAAGGACTGTCCGAAGTGCGATCCGGCGCGGTAGCATGTGCCAATGTCCATCGCCGTCTGGGTCCGTATCCTGGTGTCCATCGCCGTTACCGCGCTGCTGCTCTTTGGCTGCGCGGGCCGACTCGACCTTCCCTTCTTCTGGGCTTTCATCGCGATTACAGCGCTTCTGCCGGTCGCGATGGTCACGACGGTCGATCGCGGCCTGATCCGCGAGCGTATGCACACGCCGCCCGGCGGATGCGACCGCAAGTTACCCTATCTGATCATGCCATTCTTTGGTTTGCATCTCGCCGTTGCCGGACTCGATGCGAGATTCGGGTGGTCCCAGGTACCGTTCGTTTGGCAATGTGTGGGGCTGGCCGTTTGTGCGGCAGGCTACGCGGTCACTGTCTGGGCGATGCGCGTTAACCGCTTCTACTCACCGGTGGTACGCATCCAGTCGGAGCGGGGGCACCGCGTTGTGGACGGCGGACCTTATGGATTTGTCCGCCATCCGGGATATGCCTGCGCCTTCCTGCTCCTGCTGTGCAGCGGAATCATGCTCGGATCGTGGTGGGCCATTCTGTGCAACGTTATTCCGATAGCGCTGCTCTTGCGGCGCGTATCCATCGAAGACCCGTTTCTTCAAGCCAATCTACCGGGCTATGCCGACTATGCCGCGCGCGTTCGCTATCGCCTTCTGCCCGGCGTGTGGTAAGTCGCGCTGCGTGACACGCGGCCTTCCCGCCTCTTCCTGTTGCCTATTGCCTGTTGCCTTCCTTCTCCCCTTCGTGGCCTGGTCGCTACGTGGCTCCGTGGCTTGTCCCGATGGCCTTGAGCCCCTGCGGCACTTCGGCGACGTACGGTACGTGGCGATACCGCCCATTGTGGTCCAGTCCCGCGCCCACGATCCACACGTCGTCGATGTCGAACATGACCCAATCGACCGGGAAATCGCGCGGCCGCTCCCGCTGCTTGCGGATCATGAAAAATGTCTTGATCGACGCCGGGCCCAGCGGCTCGATGCGGCGGATCACCTCCGCCACCGTGGCCCCGCTGTCCAGAATGTCCTCGATGATCAGCACGTGTCGCCCGCGAACGTCCCGCTCGGGCACGATCCAGTCGAGGTACACCTTCGCCCCGAGCGGCCGCTGCCCGTCGCCGTAGCTCTGCGCGACGATGACGCGCTCGCGGTGGGTGCTGGCTTCGTCGATGTGCCGCATGAGCTGCTGCCAGCAGTAGGCCGCGCCGTGCATCACCGGCAGAAAGGTGACTTCCTTCTCCCGCCGCCAGCGCTCCACCATCGCCCCGAAGCGCTGGAACTGCTCGGCCAGCTCCGCCGCACTGACGATCTCACGGAGCCCGTTGGCCAACGGCCTGGCTGCGACGCCGATTTTGGAAACGGTGTGTTCAGAAAGGTCGATCATGAATCGCGCATCCTCTGCCATCTTGTAGGGCGGGCTGTGCCCGCCGTCAGGTCTTGTTCACGGTGTCGCCTGTTGGTCGCTCCACTTTATCAACTCCCTCGGCCAAGACTTGCGGATTTCCAGAGCGAAAAGATGTCTTCAGAATCCGATACGAGCCCCACAAAACGCACATTGACAAGGCCATGCTGAATAGGAGGGACACTTGCCAGTGTCCGTTCTGGGCCTCTACAACCGGCACTATCACAAATCCGACTACTCCCATGCCCATGGAGAGAATGCCAACTATAATTCCGGCCATGCGAGTCACCCAGCCACAGGGTGGAACAAAAGCGAAAATGCAATTCTCACAAACGCGCGGCACAACGAGTGTGAAATCAAACTGCCGTCGCTCGGACCAGGACATATTTCTGACGTTGGTACTCCCGCACCACGGACAGGCGTTCGATTTAGGATGAAGCTGGTTTGCCGCTTTTCCGATCGTGCCGCTCTGTGCCCATGGCCCAGTCATTACCTCCACTCTGAGAGGTCCTATCTCGATAGCTCGCCCGCACTCCGGGCACTTGCCTGATTCATTCCCCGTAAGGTCATAGCCGCATCTGCAATGCCCTGGCCGCCACGGACGGGAGTTCCGCCATAACAGAACTGCAAGGACTCCCGGTGCGATCACGAAAGGCCATAGTGGCAAGCAGACGGCTTGCCTAGTGATTGTGTATTCAAATCGAAACCGGAATTTTCTCAGTGGTGCTCCCAGATGCCAACCCGGTTTTCCTATTTGCGGGTCTTGCTTTCTTAATGCCCAAAAGGAGCCATTTCCAACGATCAAGCTGACTTTCTGGTCGAAATACAGGATGTAGCGATAATAGCTCCCGACCGCCGGTAGCAGCAGCGCGAAGCACATGAGCGCGCATGCCGATGCAAGAAAACGGCGAGTGTTGCAGTGCCGGCGAAAGCCGGCAAATGCTGCTGCGCTGCCCTGTCTGCCACGACCAGTCGTTTGACGCGCCCTCCCTACTCCTTCCCAAACCTCCTCACCTTCTCATCCGTCACGATCATGCCCACGGGCTTGTCCAGCGGGCCGACCGGCACGTTCGGAACCATCTGCTCCTCGAACGCCAACGCGCAGGAGATGCCCTGGAATTCGGGATGGGCGAGGAAGCGGTCGTAGAATCCCCGGCCGCGCCCCAGGCGGTTGCCGTACTCGTCGAAGGCCAGGCCCGGGACGATGACCATGTCGATGATCGCGATGGGAATGGGAACGCCGCTCACCGGCTCGCGAATGCCCATCGTCGAGACGGTCAGGTCGTCGGTCATGGAGCGGATCTCGATGGGCAGCATGCGCCGCTGGTTCCAGCTTACTTTCGGAGCCAGCACGCGCTTCCGATCTTGCCACGCCCGCAGCACGATGGGTGACGTATCGATCTCCGCCGACAGCGCCAGGAAGACCATCAGCACTTCGCTCTTCGTGAATTCAGGCTGCTGAAAGAGCAATTGGCAGGCGCGCAGCGACTTGGCGGCCATGTCCTCCGGCGAAATCGCCGCGAGCACGCTTCTCAGTCGCTGGCGAAGATCTTTCTTGATGGGCAAGCCTGCTTCCGACGTCGTCCGGGCCAATCGAATAGCGGCAAACGCTACTTCATAACAAAGGGGCGGTCCGCGCGGCGGATCCTAACGACGGCTCTCGTCTTTCCCCTTCGTCGCTTCGTCGCTTCGTCGCCCCGTCGCTTCCTTGTCCGGCACATAATACACCTTATCGACGCCGAGGTAATCCTGTTCCACAACGCCCCCAGGATGATCGTGCGGATACTTGTAGCCCTCGCCCGAACCCAGCCGCTTGGCCCCGGCGTAACCCGTGGCCTTGAGCGCCTTGGGAACCGGAATCGTTCGCCCCGTACGCACGTCCTCGCAGGCCGCCCAAATCGCCATCGCCGACGCATTCGACTTTGGCGCCCGCGCCAGGTAGATCGCCGCCTGCGCGAGAGGAAGCTGACACTCGGGCATGCCCACGAATTGGGTCGCATCGGCCGCCGCCTGGGCGAGAATCAGCCCCCGCGGGTCAGCGTTGCCGATGTCCTCGGCCGCGGCGATTACCAGCCTCCGGGCGATGAACCGCGGATCTTCCCCCGCTTCCAGCATCCGCGCCAGCCAGTACACGGCCGCGTCCGGGTCGCTCCCGCGAATGGACTTGATCATGGCGCTGATCGCGTCGTAGTGGGCGTCGCCGTCGCGATCGTATTGCAAGGCCTTTTTCTGGATCGACTCCTCAGCCGTCGCGAGGTCGACGACAACGCTGGCCGGCTCGGGCATCGCGTTCGTCTGGGAAAGGACCGCGATTTCCAGTGCTGTTAACGACCGTCGCGCGTCGCCGTCGCTGGTGGTCGCGAGGTGATCCGCCGCATCCGGGCGAAGATCGACCTTGTACCTTCCCAATCCGCGCTCCGTGTCGCTCGCTGCCCGATACAGAAGCGACTTGATCTGATCGTTGCTCAGCGGCTGAAACTGGTATATCTGGCTGCGGGATATCAGGGGCGAGTTCACGGAGAAGAACGGGTTCTCCGTCGTCGCGCCGATCATGATGATCGTGCCGTTTTCAACGTCGTCGAGAAGCACGTCCTGCTGAGCCCGATTGAAGCGGTGCAGCTCGTCGACGAAGAGGATCGTCCGCCGCCCGCCGTTGGCCAGGTTGTCCCGCGCCCGCAACAGAATCTCCCGCACTTCCTTTACCCCTACGGCGGCCGCGTTGACCGGCTCAAAGTGCGACTTCGTCGTGTTGGCGATGATCGCTGCCAGCGTTGTTTTGCCGGTTCCGGGTGGGCCGTAGAAAAGCGCGCTCGAAATCCGGTCAGCCTCCAGCATCCGTCGCAGGAGCTTCCCGGGCCCGATGAACGCCTCCTGGCCGACGAATTCATCGAGCGTTCGCGGGCGCATGCGGACCGCGAGCGGCTCCACTTGCCGCCGGTTCTCATCGCGCTGTTTGGCGAACAGGTCCATTGGGGCACCCATATTATAGGCCGTCAGCGGGATATCGCCGGGTCGGCTGTCCGAGCCGGGAATCGCGTGCCGATAATCTGGGGAAACTGGACGGGGCCGGCCGAGTGGCGTTGGCACGCTATAGGGACGTATGATAACGCAATGCGACCTGGCCGGCTTCGGGCGCCGGGGCGGCGTGGCCAGTTACAGCAACCGAGTGCGAGGGCGATGCCATGTGCGGAATTATCGGGTACATCGGGGACAGGCCGGCGCTGCCGATTCTGGTCGAAGGGCTTCGGCGGCTGGAATACCGCGGCTACGACTCCGCCGGCGTCGCCCTGGTCGACCGGGGCGGACTCACTGTCTCAAAGTCGGCCGGTCGCCTTTCCGTGCTCGAGCAGCAGCTCGACTTCAGCCTCCCGCAGAATCGCGGCCTGGGCCACACCCGCTGGGCAACCCACGGCGCGCCCACGGACCTCAACGCCCACCCGCATACCGACTCCACCGGACGCATCGCCGTCATCCACAACGGAATCATCGAGAATGAGCGCGCCCTGCGCAAGTTCCTCAAGCAGCAGGGGGTAAGTTTCAAGAGCGAGACCGACACCGAAGTCCTCGCTCATCTCATCCGCCATTTCTACGACGGCAGCATCGTCAAGGCCGTGCGGCTCGCGCTCCATGAAGTGGCCGGCACCTACGGCATCGCCGTGGTCTGTGCCGACGAGCCCGACGTGATCGTCGCGGCGCGGAAGGGAAGTCCGCTGCTGGTCGGCGTGGGTACGGACGAGCACATCCTCGCCTCGGACGCGGCCGCGATCCTCTCCCACACGACGCACGTCGTGTACATGGGCGACGGCGAGATCGCCGAAATCCGCGCCGACGAACTCCGCCTCACCACGCTCGACGCCATACCTGTGGCCAAGTCCGTCGAGGAGATCGAGTGGAACCTCGATCAGATCGAGCTCGCCGGCTACGAGCACTACATGCTCAAGGAAATCTGCGAGCAGCCCGAGGCCATCGAGAACTGCCTGCGCGGGCGCATTGACCTGGCCGACGGCAGCGTACACCTCGGCGGTCTGCGGGACATGACCCGCGAACTCACCCGGGCCAAGCGTTTCATCATCACCGGTTGCGGTACGGCCTGGCACGCGGCACTGGTCGGCGAGTACCTTTTCGAGGAGCTGATCCGCGTTCCCACCGAGACGGAATACGCCAGCGAGTTCCGCTACCGCAACCCCATCATCGACGACGGTACGGTGGTCATCGCCGTCTCTCAGAGCGGTGAGACCGCCGACACTCAGGCGGCCATGCTCGAAGCCAAGCAGCGCGGGGCGACCGTTCTCGGCGTGGTCAACGTGGTCGGCTCCAGCATCGCCCGCGAGACCGACGCCGGCGTCTACCTGCACGTCGGACCTGAGATCGGCGTGGCCAGCACCAAGGCCTTCACCGGGCAGGTGGCCGTGCTGGCGCTCATGGCCTGCTACCTCGGCCGGCGCAAGCACCTTTCGCCGTCGGCGTCGGCGGCGTTCAACACCGCCTTGGCGCAGATCCCCGCGCAAATGCGCCGCGTGCTGGAATCGGTGGATGAGACTCGCGCCGTGGCCGAGCGCTTCGTGGATTGCAACAACTGGCTCTACCTGGGTCGCGGATACAACTACCCCGTGGCGCTGGAAGGGGCCCTGAAGATCAAGGAAGTGAGCTACATCCACGCCGAGGGCATGCCCGCGGCGGAGATGAAGCACGGTCCCATCGCCCTCATCACCGACGGCATGCCCGTGGTCTGCATCGCCACGGCCGGCAGCCAGTACGAAAAGATCCTGAACAACATCTCCGAGGTCCGCGCCCGCGGCGGCAGCATCATCGCCATCGCCACGGCGGGCGACCGCCACATCCGCCAGGTGGCCGAGCACGTGCTCTACGTCCCCGACACGGCCGAGCCGCTCCAGCCGCTGCTCACCGCGATTCCGCTGCAACTCATCGCCTACCACGCAGCCGTACTGCGCGGGTGCAATGTGGACAAGCCGCGGAATCTGGCGAAAAGCGTGACGGTGGAGTAAACATCAGACGTGGTTGCTACAAATCGTCATTCCGGCGAGAACGTGTGCAGGGCATGCCCTACGAGATTCGTCTAAGGCATGAATCGCGCATATTACTCCGACCCGATCGACGAGTTCCTGGACAAGGTACCCGAAGAGATCCTCGGGCACCTTGCTCGCAGTTCCAGCGCAACCGGTACCTTTCTCGAAACTACTCAGACCAACGCCTGGCTCGAAGAGATTGGAATTCTGAAGAGCGCGTTGACGCCATTTCGCGGACTGGGTTCACTCTACTTTGAGTACTCAATTCCGCGACTCGGCAAGCGAATTGACGTATTGGCGCTGATTGGCTCAGTGCTCTTCGTCATAGAGTTCAAGGTTGGTGAAGAGAGGTTCACCAGTTCGGCGGAGGATCAAGTTTGGGACTACGCTCTTGATCTGAAGAATTTCCACGAAACCAGCCACAATCTGCCGATCGCACCCGTCCTTGTAGCTACGCGCGCCAAGTGCGCTCCCGCGACCATGTCCTACACCCCCCAAGGCGATCGAGTGCTGCTCCCAATTAGATGCAATTCAGAATCACTGGGCAGGATTTTTTCGCGAGTGATAGATTTTGTTGATGGGGGCCGAACCGATGTAAGCACCTGGGAGCGAGGTCACTACCATCCTACACCAACAATTGTCGAGGCTGCGATGGCCCTTTACAACGGTCATGCGGTGGCCGAAATCTCTCGAAGCGATGCGAGCGCGATCAATCTGACCAAGACGTCGCAAGCGATTGGCGAGGTCATTCGTTCCTCGCGGGATCAAAAAGCCAAATCGATCTGCTTCATTACCGGCGTACCGGGAGCAGGCAAGACTTTGGTCGGACTGAATGTAGCAACCGAGAACATCGAAAGGGAAAGCGAGCTCTATAGCGTGTTTTTGTCTGGAAACGGCCCACTGGTCGCCGTTCTGCGCGAGGCGCTGGCGCGGGATAGAGTGCGTCGCGAGAGCGAGCAGGGTCGGAAGGTCAAGAAGAATAGCACATTGAGCGAAGTAAAGACGTTCATTCAAAACGTCCATCACTTCCGCGACGAGTGCCTCATCGATCCCGGCCCACCGATTGAGCACGTTGCGATTTTCGACGAGGCGCAACGTGCCTGGACTCTCGATCGCACCCGAAGTTTCATGCTTCAGCGAAAGAAGCGTGCGGATTTCAATCAGTCGGAGCCAGAGTTTCTGATCTCATGCCTGGATCGGCATCCTGACTGGGGGGTCATCATCTGTTTGGTCGGCGGGGGGCAGGAGATCAATACGGGGGAGGCGGGTATCCGCGAGTGGATCCTTGCTCTTAACCGGCAGTTCCCGCACTGGCGCATCTACTTATCGTCACGTCTGACCGACAGCGAGTACGGCGCCGGCGAAGTCCTGCACGATCTCGCGCTGCGCTCAAATGTCATAACGCACGACGAGCTTCATCTGGCAGTGTCGATGAGGTCATTCCGGGCCGAGAACGTGTCACTATTAGTCAAACAACTACTCGACATCGAAACTGATGCCGCCCGCGCGACCCTCCGGCAGATTACTCCACAGTACCCGATCGTAATCACTCGAAGTTTGCAGGAGGCCAAGTGTTGGATTAGGAGCCAAGCCCGTGGCTCGGAACGCTTCGGCCTCGTTGCCTCGTCGGAGGCGCAGCGACTCAAGCCGCACGCGATTGACGTGCGTACGCCGATCGACCCACGGCTTTGGTTTCTAAACGGAAAGGCCGACGTGCGCTCTTCCTATTACTTGGAAGACGTGGCCACAGAGTTCCAAGTGCAGGGTCTCGAGCTCGATTGGGCCTGCGTGACCTGGGACGGCGATTTCCGCTACGCGCCCAGTGGTTGGCAGCACTGGTCCTTTCGTGGTGATCGGTGGATCCGAATCAAGAAGACGGACCGGCAGATGTACTTAAAGAACGCGTATCGCGTACTCTTGACACGAGCGCGGCAGGGAATGGTAATTGTAGTTCCTCAGGGCTCTGGGGATGATCCCACCCGCAGGAGTGAATATTATGATCCAACGTTCGATTATCTCATGACCATTGGCTTTCCGACGATCTGATTCCTTCCGAGAGTGATCGTCTTGTGGAACCTGGTTTCGCCGCCAGTCCTTACAAGCATCCGCGTTCACCCCGGATGTATCCCTGCGTGCGCGATAATGGTAGAGTTCGGCGATCATTTGACATGATCCGGGGCGCGAGCTCCCCACCAGCAATTTAGGAACGGGGTCCACAACCCTTACAAAGAATCATCGGAGGACGACCATGGACATCGTCTGGTTTCTATTGATCGGTGTGTGTGCCGGCTGGCTGGCCGGTCAGTTGGTGAAGGGCGGTGGCTTCGGCGTCATCGGTGACTTGATCGTCGGTGTGATCGGGGCGCTTCTCGGCGGGTTCCTCTTCCGGATCCTGAACATCACGGCCGTCGGGCTGCTCGGCGCCCTGGTCATGTCCACGGTCGGCGCCGTGGTGCTGCTGGCGGTCCTGCGGATGGTCAACAAGAAGTAGGTACGCGGACGCCGTTCATGCTCTCTCGCTACAAAATCTTCCGCGGCAAGCGTCCGCCGGACGATCCCCTGCCCGACGGCGTTCGCGTGGACACCCGCTGGCGGACGAGGCATCCCCTCCGGCCGACGGAGGACATGGCCCGGGAGTTCCTTGAATCCACCAAGGACCGGGCCGCGTGGGCGACGTTCAAGAAGGCCTACCTCGATCTGCTCGACGTGCGGTTCAAGGAGGATCGAACTCCGTTCGACGAGTTGGCCGAAAAGGCCCGGACGGGCGATGTCTTCCTCGGCTGCAACTGCCCCACGAACCTCAACCCCAAGGTCGAGCACTGCCACACGTACCTCGCGCTGCAATTCATGAAGCGGAAATATCGCTCGCTGGACGTGCAACTACCCGCGACGTGACCGGCCGGCCGCGCCGGGTTCACTTCTTCACCACGCCGCGAATGCCGCCGCTGATGAGGGCCGCCAGGTCGATGAGGATCGCGGGCAGGGCGAGTCCGCCCGGGGCGGCCAGGTAGCGCGGCGACCACTCCGGATGGAACTTGTCCTTGTACTGCCGCAGCCCCTCGAAGTTGTAGAAGTGCTCGCCGTGGCGGAAGACGAATCCGCCAGCACGGTTCCACAGCGGAGCGAGGGGATGGTCGTGGAATCCGGAAAGGGGGGCCATGCCCAGGCCGAAGTGACGGTAGCCTTCGTCACGTCCCCAGAGCATGAGGCTGGTGAGGAGGAAGTCCATCACGCCTTGCCCGGCGTCGGGGCGAAAGCGCATCAGGTCGAGGGAGAGTTCTTCTTTTTCTGCACCGAGCCAGAGATTGGCGAAGGCGATGATGCGGCCTTCCCGGCGGACCAACGCCAGCGGGCAGCGGGCGATGTAGTCGGGCTCGAAGTATCCCAGCGAGAAACGCTTCTCCCGTGTGTTCTTTTCCGCCAGCCATTGGTCTGAGATTTCTTTCAACTCCGCGATCCGTTCGTGATTCTGATCGGCGGGGAGCACCTCGAATGAGCAGCCTTCGCGCCCGGCGTGGGCATGCGTATGGCGGAGACTCTTGCGCTCGCCCCCATCGAGTGAGAAATCGGCGAGGCAGACCCGAGCCTCCTCGCCCACCTTGAGCAGCGTCAGTCCAAGATCGAGGTAGAGGTGCAGGCTATCGGGTCGTACCTGGTAGAAGATGGGCCAGCCGCCGCTGCGGTCGACGAGTTCGCGGTAGCGCCAGATGAGGTCGGCGTGCTCCCGTGTCGGACCAACGGGACCGCCCATGGCCACCCAGGTGCGGCCGCGAACCGCATACATGATGAATGCATCGCCGACGTCGTTGATCAGAAACTCCTTGTCGCCCAGCAGAGCGAGATGGGCGCATGGCTCCCGGCTCGCGGCGACGACCGGTCGGATCTGGTCGAGCAGTGCCTTGGAGGAATGTTCGATCCGTGTGCGCGCGGGACGCAGCAGGCGTCCGACTGCGGCGAGAAGCAGGACGGCGGCGACGGCCACGCTCGCCCGCATGAAGCGCGGGGCGTCGGCGGCGAAGGCGAAATGCCACCAGAGCTCGTTGCGATATTCGATGTGCTTGTAGGAGAAGAGCCCGAGCCAGACGGAGCAGGCCAGGACCACGCCACAGGCGACCATCCAGCCGGCGCTGAGCGGCTCGTCCAGCAGCGAGGCGCGTCGATAGAAGAATCCGCGGGCGGGGAGAAGGGCGAGCAGAAGCAGAGACAGGACGATCGACTCCTCGTAGTCCAGTCCCTTGGCCAGCGAGGCGATGATTCCCACGAACAGAAAGATCACGGCCAACCAGAAGGCGCCGTCGAGGCGAAGCTGGATACCCCGCGAGAGAATAATGAGAACCGCCCCGGTGATGCTCCCCACCAGATGCGAGAGTTCGAGGACATGAAGCGGCAGAAACTGGGCAAGGATGTACAAACGGGAAGGAGTCGTGGGCGTCGCGCTCGAGAACAGCAAAATGGCACCGCTGATAAACGTAATGACGCCCAACGCCTGCGGAGCCATTGATGTCAGCCAGCGGACCGTCTCCTGCGAAAGCGGAACGCGCTTGAAACGCAGCTCGACTTCATGAGCCGCGAGCATCAGCGATGCCAGCGCGAGGGGCATGAGGTAGTAGATACCACGGTAGGCGAGCAGCGATCCTGCGATGGCGGCGGAACTCGTTGACCCCGGAAGCAGGTGAAGGAATGTCGTCTCGAATACGCCCAGCCCACCGGGAACCTGGCTGGCAAGTCCGACGACCACGGATATCAGGTAGATGCCGATGACGGCGAAGTAGGACAAGCCCAGGTCCTGCGGAAGCAGCACGTAAAGAACGGTTCCGGCCAGAGCGAGATCGAGGACCGTCACCACGATCTGACACAGCGAGATCCACGGCGGCGGCAAGTGAAAGGTCCACGATCGCAGCGTGATGGACCGCCTCCATACCGCGGTCGCCAGGACATACGCTCCGACCACGACCAGCAGGACGATGCCCAACAGCCAGGTCAACGTCGGGGGAAGGCGCAGCGCGCTGCCGATGGTCTCGGGCTCCGCCAGCAGGCCGACTCCGGCGATCGCGGCCAGTCCCAGCCAGAACGTCAGCAGGCAGAAGCCCACGACCTTGGCGATCTCCGATGCCGAAAGCCCCCAGGCGCTATAGAGACGATAGCGCAGTGATCCGCCTGTAATCAGCGTGTATCCCAGGTTGTAGCTGAGGGCATAGCTGATGAATGCCGCCGTGGCGATCTTGCGCAGCGGCAAGGGGTGGTTGATATAGCGGAAGCCGAGCCAGTCATACCCGGCCAGCACGGTGAACGCCACGATGGTCAGCACAGCGGCAAGTCCGATCCGCCAGGTCGGGAGCTCGCCCACGCCGGCCAGGATGTCCTGTAGCTTGTACTGCCGGAACTGATGGTGCAACAACCAAAGCGCCAGGACGACGAACGCAATGGGCACCACGACGGCCGCCCAGAACCGAAGCCGGTGCATCAGCGACGGCGCGGGATGAACGCCAGGGTCCTCTGCGGGCGGCGATGGCATGGAGGCTGGAAGGCGCCCCTGAACATCCGTCATTCTATTGTCCCGGAACGAACGCCTTCCGGCGCACTGCCTGACCTCGATGCGCCGGCGATGTTCTGAAGGACCGAGCCCCGGGGCCGCGCCGCCTCTGTCGGACTCGACGACCATCCTACAGGAGCCGAGTCGCCGGTTACAGGTGGGAACTCGCAATGGGGCGCTATCCGCTGCGCTGATCCGAGGATTGCGCTAAGGCGCCTGAATCTGGGGGGAGGGGTTGTCCTCGGGACGCCGTTTTCGCTTGATCTTGCCCGGCTTGAGCGTGATCACGATCGGCGGGTTCTTCCACCGATAATGAGCCCAGAAGACGCAGGCGACGATGGCCATGATACCGATGGAAAGTATCGCAGCCGGACCCAGGGCATCCGAGATGCGGAGGATCGCGTCTGCACTGTCGGGGTGGTGGCCGGACGGAGGGCCGTCGTCGAGCGAAGCCAATCCGCCCGCGAAGAACCAGGTGACAAAGGTAATGCACCCCGCCGCCACTCCGGGGGCGACCAACGCCTTGGCCGGGCTGAATTCATCGCGCTTGATTTTGGCCTTTTCCCCCAGGCGCGTCCTGTAGATTTCAAAGAACTCCTGCAAGAACGCGGCATCAGGCACGGTGATTTGCTGGACGGCCACGGCGTTGCTGGTCAGCGCTCTGCGAAGCGACATGTACGCAATGCTCACCTTGAACGTCTTCCCGTCGCCCCGCACCGCGTGCAGCCGCTTGTGGGGGATCTTGGTGGCCTTCTTCATGCAAGTCTCAACGTTGGCATTCTGCAGGAAAAGTTCCTGGACAAGGCGTTCCGCCTCCATCTCGGAGAGCTTCGCGGAGTACAGAGCATCATCGGTCAGGACGAGGATCCGCTCCCCGTTGTTTGCGGGCAAACGCCACATCACGGTTCCGTCTGCGGTAACGCCACCAAACTGGAGCTCAGCCTGTACCAAGGAGACGTTCTCCGACTGCGCGCCGCGACCGGCAAAGTGCAACCGCCCGGTCGGGCCCTCTACTTCTTCTGTGATTTCCTCTTGCCGCCGGAAGGCGACTCATTCTCCGAGCGTTCCCGGGTAGGACTCCGCCGGTCCTCGAGGTTGAGCGCACTGTTCACCATGGCGACGTGCGAAAAAGCCTGCGGGAAATTGCCCAGCATGCACCCCCGATGGGCGTCATATTCTTCGGACAGAAGTCCCACATCGTTGCGCAGCGCCAACAGCCGTTCAAATAGCTCCCCAGCTTCCTTCTGCCGACCTGCCAGGGCCAGCGCATCCACCATCCAGAAGCTGCACAGCAGGAATGCTCCTTCGTCACCCTCCATGCCGTCGACGCCGGATTCAACCCGGTAGCGCGCCACCAGCCCGCTGTGGCTCAACTCCTGCTGGATCGTCTCGATCGTACCCAGTATGCGCGGATCATCCGGCGGAAGGAAGCCGACCATCGGCAGCATGAGCAGGCTCGCATCAACCTCCCGCGATCCATAGGACTGGACGAAGCTGTTCAGCGCCGGGTCGAACCCGCGTTCACAGATCTGCTTATGAATGTATTCCCGCAGAGCCCGCCATTTCTCCACCGGACCCTCGAGGCTGAACCGTTCCACGGCCTTGACGGCCCTGTCGAATGCAACCCAGGCCATCACCTTGGAGTGCGTGACATGCCGCAGATCGCCGCGCAGTTCCCAGATGCCCTGATCGGGGTCCTGCCACACGTTTTCAAGATGCTCGAGCATCACGAGAAGGACCTGCCACATGTTCTCGTCGGGTTCGAGCCCGCTGCGGCGGGCGACATGGAACACGTCCATGATTTCCCCGAACACGTCCAGTTGAAACTGATCTGCGGCCGCATTGCCCACCCGGACCGGGGACGCCCCGTTGAATCCCGGCAGCCAAGGCAATTGGTACTCGTTCAGGCGGCGATCGCCTTCCAGCGAGTAGACCGGCTGTATCTGCGAAGGATTTCCCGCCACGGCACGATGCAGCCAATTCCGCCATGCCGCCGCCTCCTCCTTGCAGCCGTTGACCAGGAATGTGTACAGCGTGAACGTTGCATCACGCAGCCAGCAGAAACGGTAGTCCCAGTTCCGCGAACCGCCGGGGCTTTCCGGAAGCGAAGTGGTCAAGGCCGCAAGCAGTCCGCCGGATGGCGCGAAGGTCAGCCCCTTCAGCGTCAGCAAGGACCGGACAACTGCCGATCGCCACGGGCCGTCATAGGTAATATTCGAGACCCAGTCCTGCCAGCGGGCCTTCGTGTCCTTAAGGGCCTTGTCGGGTCGCACGGGCTTCGGCGCATCTTCGTACGAGAGTGCCCAGGCCAGAACGAACTCAACGCTCTCGCCTTCCCCGACGGCGAATTCTCCCACGGTGGTCCAGTCTTTTCCATGAATTGGCGCATCCGTGGAAAGGTACAGGCTGTTGGATCCTGCCGCAGCACAGCGGCGGTGATCGACCCGCCGAACCCAGGGAATGACCGAACCATAGTCGAATCGAAAGGCCACCGATGTCTTCATGGGGACGCGGCCTGTCCTGCCTTCGACGATTCGCACGAGCTGCGGCTTCTCCGATCCCAGCGGCATGAAATCGATCAGCGCGACATCGCCCTCTTCCGTTTCGAACACCGTTTCAAGAACCACCGTGTCGCCGACGTACTGCCGTCGGATGCGCTGGACTTCGCAGGCCGGCGCGATTTGCCATCGACCGTTGTCCTCCGTGCCGAGCAGGGCGGCGAACACGGCGTCGGAATCAAATCGAGGCAGGCAGAGCCAGTCGATACTTCCGTCGCGACTGATCAACGCGCCCGTCCGGCAGTCGCCGATCATGGCGTAGTCTTCAATGCGTCGGTCCACGGCGAAATCTCCCCGGCAAAGAAAGGTGTCGGCGCCGGTCCTTCCGGGGGAATCTTCGGTTCCCCTCCCAGGTAATTTAGCCGTGCTTCAAGGATCGGTCACGTGAATGGACGAATCTACCGGGGTCGTCCCGGCAGATGCGTTGGTCGACTTGCCGCGGTTGTATGCGGTTGGTACGTAGATGGGGCGGTTGTGGCGATGTCGGACCGGTAATGCGGGTCGGTGCAATTACACCGGTGTTGCATTCGGCTCGAATGCCACACCGATGAGGAAGCCCCGGATACCCACCGTGCAGTGCGTAACCCGCGCGGTCAGCCATTTGCCGGAGTTGTTGGGTGTGAACTCCCGAACATACAGCACGTCGTTGATCTCGAATTTCTGCTTCGACCAGAATCCGAATCCACCCTCGGAGACGTTGTGCATGGTAATGGGCCAGCGCTTGGCGATGGCGAGCTTCGGGGCGATCGTCGCTTCCAGCATCGTGCCGACGCTAACCCGGAGGTCCTGTCGCTTGCCCATGTAATGATCGGGTTCGCCGCCCTCCTTGGCGCTTTCCACGAGTCGGCGGATCTCCTCCATTGCCGTATCGGCCGATTCACTTTCTTTGGCCTTCTCCGCCGATTTCGCGCGAACCGGCTCCCTGCCTGGAACCGGCACGTTGGGCTTCGGCAGGGGTCGGTGCCGCGGATGATTGAACATGATCTTAATATCGGCACGCATGGCCAACTTCTCCCCTATTGAATCAGGTCAACGCTGCGGGTTACGCCTATCCGCGTGAAGATCGCCGCGAGACCCTGGCTGTAATCCTCGATCGTGCCTTCGGCGTGGAAGTGCTGCCCATGTCCGATCTCCGCGATTTCTTTCATGAGCACTTGATCTGCTCCCGAGCCTACACTGATAGTGAAAATCTGGATCCCCAGTTCGGCGGCGCGACGCGCCTGCTCGCGGGCGTAGGCGGCACCCCCGGCCGTGTCACCGGTCCGGCCGGTCGCACTGACGTTGGCGAGCCCGTCGGTGAGAAGCACGATCAGCTTGCGGGCGGTCGGTCGAGCGCGGTTGCTGGTCAGTTCCTCGATAGCGCGCTCCAATCCGGCGCCGGTGTTGGTCCATCCCACGTATTCGCCCGGCTGCATGGCGTTGAGCCGTGCCGACGCCTCAAAGAAGTCCGTCGTGAGATCGATCTCGTGCGTTCCGGTCTCCCCGAATCCCTCGAGGGAGAGTTGATCGGGCGCATCCAGCCCGTCGAGCAGCTCCACGAGGAAGCCCACAGCATCCTTGATGGCCTGCATGGGCTGGGCGGGCACGTCGGCCAGTTCCGGCGTGACCGTGTGTCCCGTCCGGCTTTCCAGCAGGTAATTCGTAAACGTCTTCAATCCATAGCGGTAGCGGAAGTCCGAGTCAGCGCCGGCCATCGCCGTCCGTGAGCTGGAAACGTAACGGTTGATCCAATCGAGCCAGATACTGCGCGACTCGTCGATCGTGTAATTCATGATGGGCTGGGCCCACTGTAACTCGCCGGCGTCAATGCGCGCGTCGCCGTTCCCCGAGGGAGCGCTTCGAACCGACCACAAACCGCCGCTGATTCCGCTGTTCCAGTAGGCGAGGCCGAGTGCGACCGCCGTGCGATAGGGGTAGGAACCGTTGCCATCATAGGAACCGGCCAGGATGGCGGAAACTTCGGAAGCGGCGTAACCGCGATCGCGCAGGTACTGTGTCAGGCCCGCGTCACTCCAGTTGCTTCGATACGGCAGGTAGACAAGCCCCGGATCGGTCGTGGGATCGTATTCTTCCGGCATGAGCTCATCTCCGAAGCCCAGGCCCATCATGTAACCCCAGGCGGGTCCGTCGAGCTTGCCGGTGGGATCGGCACCCGGCGTCGGGTTTCCGCCCTGGTTGCCGGGGCTGCCCGGTGCCGTGCTTTCGCCGTCGTTGACGCTTAGCGGGTTCCCGGGCGGCGGTGCGTCGAGGCCGTTGCCCACGCCGTTGTTGCCCTTGGGCGGATCGGGCAGCGCCGCCCACACGTCATAGAGGTTGATCGGGGTCTTGTCGTAGTTCTGAAGCTCACTGTCGTCGTTGAGGGAGCTGGAGAGATCGGCCACCAGGGCCACATCCCGGGGCGTCATGAGGGCGATGGCCTCGGCCGATACATTGGCGCTGTGTCGTCCGAAGATGCGGGCGAAGAGCAGCGGGACGGGGCCGTTCGCGGACCCTTCCGCCATGACCAGGCGGACGCGGACCGCATCCGGCAGATTGCTGGTCGGCACGAAGTCGTACGCCGCTTTCGACTCGCTGTATCGGGCGACACCGAAAGTCAGGTCCGTCTTGGCGTCGAACGAGAGCTTCTTTCCGAAGATGCTGTTCTGCGCGACGACCTCCTCGGCGGCGCGCTGCGCCTCGTGGAGAATGTTGCCGTTTCCGGCGTCGGCAAGCCGTCCCGCGGCCGCCAGTGCGGCGGCGTCGGCCGTGCGCTGCAGGTCGGCGCGCACGTTGTACAGCATCCCCGTGTCAATGGTCAGTGCCGCGAAACCACAGAGCACCACCAGCATGACCACCGTCAATACGAATACCACGCCGCGCCGCTGATGCGAATCTTCTCCTCGGACGAATTGCATCATTTCTCCCCCCTCGCTGTTGCCGTGCCGGCGGTCCGGCGCCACGAGTGACGCCGGGCCGGCACTGACTGATGAGATGTAAGTCTTGTGATTGCTGAAGACTGCGGCATGACTCGTGCGTCGCCGCGATACCCCGATTCCCGCAGGGCACCTGACTTTATGCAGGGCATGCACGTCAAGGCAAGGAAAACTTGAAGTTCGGCAGAAGGCCTCCCGCGTTTGCGGACGTGGACGAATGGTCATCGCGGCTCGTGACCTGGCTCTGCGTAGACTTATCGGGAACCAGGTCGTTGATGTGCTCGCGGAGACTGCGGTGAATGCGGAGCGTGATGAAACCTCCGATCAGCAGAAAGAGGTACATCACGCCCACAAATGCGAAGGCGCGCATGCGGAGCGATGCTATCCGGTGGTGGTTGCGGTTTCCTCGAAGCACGTTTGCGACTTCCCCTCGAGTCGCGCCGCCGATTCGGCGGACGGCATTCAACCATTTCCAGGCGGAATTACGCCCGAAAGCCAAGAGACATCACACTGTCACTCGACGGTAGGCGCCGAAAACCATTGAAACAAGGGGCGCGGGACTTCGAACGACGGGGACTGTGGGGGGGCGGAAGCGAGGATCCGGCGACGCCGTGAGGACGTGGCTATTCACGGACCTGCAGCGCACGATCGAACCATTCGTACAAGCTGCGCGCCAGGGCGATGTCAGCCACGAGTATCGGACTCGCGCCCACGGCCTGCACGGCGATGCCGATCTCAAAGCACTGTTCCGTCACGCGGCGGCAGAATGCCACAGTTCCGGCCGCGTAGGTCCGCTGCCCGGGGGCCGTGTCAATCTCGATCTCGACGGGGCGGTCCGCCCGTACCGGACTTCCCGTTTTCGCTACCACGGAAACGCCCGAAAACGCGATGTTGCGGACAATGCCGGGTATGGTCCGAGAAGCTCGTCCGTTGTCCACGAACAGGGAAAGCACACAAGGGGCTTGCAGGATCTGGCGCGGTTCGCTGCGCTGATTCTCGCGGCTCTCGATCGGACGTCCATGGCCTGTCTCCAGGGTCCGCAGGAGCGCGAGCAGGGCACGCTGTGTTTCGATGGTGTCCGAATCGATGGGCAAGGGGCGGCCCTCTGGTCGGGAGAATGCACTCCAGCGAGCCCAGCGCCCCGGAATGCGCAGAATCGGCCGGGGACTCTCCCCCCAAGCGGAGAATCACCCGGCGCCTAAACTTGGTATCGGTTCGGATACAGCGGTAATTCACTCCACGCCGTCGGAGCGAAGCTTGGACTGCGTGACCCCGATGATGTGCTGATTTCCCTTCTCAAGCCGGGATAAGAGCTTTTCAGAGAGGCTGCGTTCCAGTTTGATCTGGGCACAGGCGGACTTCCCGCCTTCGCAAATGACGTTTTCCATCTCCTCAACGTTGATACCGTCCTCGCTGAGGGACTGGAGGACGAAAGCCAGAACTCCAGGCTTGTTCATATGCCGGACACGCAAGGACCAGCTGGCGTCGGTGTGACCCCGCAGATTCACGCAGTTGATCACGCGGCCGGATTCATGGAAAACGCGAATGACGCGGACCGCCTCCGAGGCGATCGCTTCCTGGGCCTGCTGTGTCGACGCGCCGATGTGGTGCGTTCCGTAGACAATTCCGGATGCCTGAACAATCGAGTCGCTGAACTTGCCCGTGGACGACGCAGGTTCGTGCGGGAAGACGTCCAGCCCGGCGCGGAGTTCCAGGTTCTTGATGGCGCTGGCCAGGGCCTTGTAATCCAGCAATTCCGGCCTCGAGGTATTGATAACGTAGCTGCCCGGAGAAAGCCGGTTGAGCACTTCTTCGTTGACGATGTGCTTGGTCTCCGGCGCCGCGGGCAGATGGATCGTCAGGATGTCGCAGGCCGAGGCCACCTCCCCGGGACTCGAACAGCGGATGACCTGCAGCATTTCCGCCTGCTCGATGGTCAGCGATCGGCTCCACGCAACCACGTTCATACCGAACGCCTGAGCGCGCTCGATGACCATGCTTCCGATCTGCCCGACGCCGAGCACGCCCAGGGTGCGGCCCATCAGTCCCCGCGCCTGGCCGTATCTCGTCTTATTCCACACGCCCTCGCGCAGATCAGTGACGTTTTCCACGAGCAGTCGATCGAGGGCAAGGATCAGTGCGAAGGTCAGCTCCGCGACCGCGACCGCGTTCTTCCCGGGGCAGTTGGCCACGAAAATGCTGTGTTTCGACGCGGCGTCGACATCGATCGTGTCGTAGCCCGCACCCGCCCGGACCACCAGCCCCAACCGGGTTCCCGCATCCAGCATCGTGGCCGTGACCTTGGTACTTCGAACGACGAGGACGTCGCACGCGGATTCGGAGATCGCTTCCTTCAACTCCGCGCCATTCAGCGCGGCGTTGTAGGTCACCTCGTAACCGAGTTCCTTCAGTTCGTTGAGGCCGGATTCCTCGAACTTGTCGGCGATGAGCACCTTGAGGGGAGTGCGCTGCGGCATGGTCCTTGAGCTGCTGCTGGCATTGAACGATCGGTCGGGCCGCGCGACGGACCGGCACGACCACCCGCGTCTCTGAATGCCCGACGCCGACGCCCGGCGTTCAGGAAGCGACCACATCATCGAGAGCAGCTTGTCCTTGCGGCCCTGGAACGGAGTGAAGTGGCCATGCGGATGAGAGGAGTCGAACCTCCACGAGCGTTAGCCCACAGGTACCTGAAACCTGCGCGTCTGCCAATTCCGCCACATCCGCGCATCGGATCCTCGAGCCCGGGCGCAATCCACCCGATTTCTCGTCTCCGCGTCGCAAACCGCCCAATCTATCTTCCGCGGCGTTCCTGTCAACCGGACCGGAAGTCAACTGCACCCCCCGGGCTGGCCAACCCGCCCTTGCCATCGGGCAGACGCTCGTCCGGGATGATGGGCAGCGACACGAAACGAGCATGCGTTACCCCGCGAATCGCGCCGACCCGCTCGGACAGAGACCGGATACGTTCCGCCGGGCCTCGAAGTGGCACGACGATCCAATCCGTGTATCCCTCGATCGGGCGAACCGTCAGTACTTCAGCCGGCGAGGAAGTGGATCCAAACTCCCCCCGGATCAGGTTCCACGCTTCGTGAGACTCTCGATTGCAGAAGAAGGTGAGCACCCCGGCTGCGTCTGCCGCTCCGGGACTCTCCCTTGCCTCGCCGAGTTGTCGGCGGATCAGATCGCGAATCGCCTCCGACCGGTTCACGTATCCAAGTTGAAGAATGTATCGATCGAACGCGGCCAGCAGTTCGGCGTCCAGAGAAACGCTGATGCGATCGACGCGACCCATCCTCGGCGACCCCATGAGACCTGTTCAGGCGGATGCGAGCGGAGTTACAGCTTCTCGACCTCCACGACGTCGTGGTGCTCGAAGTCCCGCCGTACCTGCGGCGTCCCGTTCTGGAAAATGACCAGGCTGTTGTCGTAGAAGGGCACCAATCCCGCTCGAGGAAGTGCTTCTTCCGAGTTGGCGTAGACCACCGTAATGCCCCCGCCGACGACATCCGGGTGACGCACGGTGCAAAGCAGGGCATCACCCGGGTCGGTATAGGCCACGCCCTCAAACTCGAATCCCTCGTCGGTCCATTTCACTGGAAACTCGATCGCCGACAGGAACCCGCTGACGTAGCCATCGTGAACCGCGTCCCCGAGGATAAGCACGTTGTTCCCGGCCAGGGCGCCTTCGCGGATGTCGCCGGCCACGAGCGACGCCGTCACGCCGTCCTTTTTGAAACTCGATTCAAACGTCTTCTGGAGCGACGCCAGCTCCTTGGGCACTTCCCCGGCCGGCCGTATCGTCACCAGCGCGCCTCCGGATCGCGTCGTCGCCGTCGTGGGAATGATCTCGTCGGGCGGAACCTTGCGAAAAACGTCAAAGTCGGGATCGACCTCCACGCGAAGCGGGATGACATCCACTTTCACGGGAACCACCGCCGAAGGTGCGGATAGCGGCACGATGATGTCCTTCTGCCCGTCGGCGTGCGTGATCCGCACCGGAACGTCCAGTTCAAACGGTGGGTCGCCCTGGTACAGTTCGAGCAGCAGCATGCTCTCGGCCGAGTCGTACTTCGCGGAACGCAGGCGCAGCAGCGGCGCTCCGCTTCCCCGAACCCATTGCTCGATGAATGTCTCCAGCGAGACGTTCCCCGCTTCTTCGCACAGCCGGCGGATGTCTCCCCATGCGGCGTACCGTCCCAGGTATTCGTCCGTGAGGCGCCGCATGGCCGCCCAGAAATGGTCCTGGCCGATCTTGCGAGCCAGCATATGAAAAACCATGGCGCCCTTCTGGTAGGCGATGCCCCGACCGCAGCCGCCTTCCTGCCCGAACGTGCCCAGTGGCTTGTCCTCATCGGGCTTGAGCCGACTCTGGAAGTGGCAGTAATTGCGGCGAATACGCCGCGCCTCCGACTCGTTTCCATCAAGAACGTACCCGTAGTAGTTCGCCCCGTAGCTGGCCAGCGCCTCGCACCAGTTGCCGTCCGTCGGATCGACGTCAATCCCGTTCCCCCACCAGCTATGGAGAAACTCGTGATCGAGGTACCCATGGGCGGTTGCCATTCGCGGGCTCATGTTGATCACCGCGGAACTGAGCAGGGTGAACATGGGAAACGCAAACCCGCTGCTGAAGAAGTTGTCCACGATGGCGTACTCCCGGCCGGGAAACGGACCGATGAGCGGTTCATAGCGTTCGAGATTGCGCGCCGTGGCCTCAAAGAGCGTTTCCGCATACTGCGTCTGGTCGGGTTTGAGATGGAGGCGTACAAGAACCCGGCCGATCTTGCGTTCCAATACCTCGTGCGGACCACCCACCAGCACGAGGTGACTCACTGGATACGGCGTCTGCCACGCCAGCATCCCCGACCGCGCCGCCAGTGCCGTATCCCGTTCCGCCCCCGCGACCAGTTCCATGCCCGCAACCGGATTCACCAGCAACTCGAAATCCGCGAGTTCCGGTCGCGCGCTCTCCGCCTCCACCGGCCGCGGATACCACGATCCGTCGCCCAGGTAGATGCCTTCAGGTCCGATGTGGGCATCGACGTCGAAATTGTGAATCTGCCCCGGCTTCTCGCCGGCCTGGAGATCCTCCTGAAGGACCCCCTGGTAATCCACGAAAAGGGTAACTGCCTTAACCGGCCGATCCAGTACGATCCGAAGCGTCTGCGTATCCTTCTCGTCTGGCTTGGCCGCTTTCGATCGCACGGACCGCCACCGCCGCACGTCCGCCCCCGCGGCGCTGACCCCCGAAACACGGAGCGCGGGATTCAGCTCCAGTTCGACGGTCACCGGACCTTTCGGCGGGATGCCCGCATCCGCCAGCGTCAGATCCACGGTTGAGCGTGCCTCCAAGCGATGCCCGGACGGTTCCAGGGCCGCCTCCAGGCGGTAACGCTGGGCCTCCATGCGCACCACCGGAGCGGGTCCCATGCAGCCCGTTACACCGGCCAACAGCACGGCAACCGTGGCAATCATGGTCGGATGGCGAAGCCCCTGACCGCCCGGATTGCCTTTACTTGCTTGTTTCATCGCGAATCACCTGCCTTGGTTTCGAGCGTCGCAATTCGAGCCGGACGCGTGTTTCTCACAGGACACCCTTGCCCGGTGCCTGTACAGGCGTATACTACCCGCACGCTTGTCACCGTAAATGTTTCCGGTGGTCACGGCCGAGATCGCCGGTTTTCAGGAGGTGTCGGTGCCGACTGTCAAGCGCGGCACCGCGACGTTCAGGGGGTATTGTCGTCTGCATGGCGAAGGTCGAAGCCATTGAATGCGAAGGTACGGTGGTCGCCGCGTTGCCCAACGCGATGTTCCGCGTGGAGATCGAAGTCGGCGGCGAGAAGCACCATGTCCTCGCAACGATCTCCGGAAAGATGCGCAAGTTCTATATTCGAATTCTCCCCGGTGACACGGTCATCGTCGAAATCTCGCCCTACGATCTCACCCGCGGTCGTATCGTCTACCGCGGAACCAAGCAACGCTAGCCGATCCGAAAGCTACGCCGGCGTCTCTCCCCGCCACGAACGAGCCTTCCACATTCCCTGTCAACCCGGCGGTCGCATGGTGAGCCGCGCGTGATGCCCGATCTTCCCAATCGCTCCGTCGATTCCAACCGCCGCCCCTGGATCATGGGCATCCTCAACGTCACGCCCGATTCCTTCAGCGACGGCGGCCGGTTCGCCTCGACCGGCGATGCCCTTGCCCGTGCCGAGGAGATGATCGACGAAGGGGCCGACATTATCGACGTCGGACCCGAATCCACCCGTCCCGGTGCGGCCGATGTTCCCGCCGATGAGCAGATCGCCCGCGCCGTTCCCGTAATCCGTGCCATCCGCGAACGGTACCCGCGCTTCCCGCTCTCCATCGACGTACGTCTGGCCGCCGTCGCCGAAGCCGCCCTCGATGCCGGCGCTGACATGGTCAATGACACCGCCGCCCTCCGCGACGATGACAGACTCGTGTCACTCATCGCCCGCCGCGGCTGCCATGTCGTGCTCATGCACCGCCGCGGAACACCCGCCACGATGCAGGCCGGCGGCGGTCCGCAGTACGACGATGTCGTCGGCGAGATCACGCAGTTTCTTCTCGAGCGCGCCCGCTTCGCCGAATCCCACGGCATCGACCGTTCGCGCATCGTGCTCGACCCCGGCATTGGCTTCGGCAAGCGCACGGAGCACAACCTCGCCATCCTCCGCAACACCGACCGCTTCACCTCCCTCGGCTACCCTGTGTTAATCGGCGCCTCACGTAAGCGCTTCATCGCCTCGTTACTCTCTGCATCAGAACCCCCCGAAGCGGCCGATCCCACGGCGCGCCTCTGCGGCTCCCTCGCCTGCGCCGCCGTCGCCGCGCTGGGCGGAGCCTCGATGCTCCGCGTGCACGACGTCCGCGAGACCATCGCCCTGGTTCGACTCCTGCTCGCCATCCATCAGTCCGACTGATCTTCTCGTTTCCGACGCGGCACCTCCCGTCATTCCAGCGAAAGCCGGAATCCAGTCCTCGTCCGCGGCGGAACGGCGCCGCGCGCCACAGCGAACGCAAACCGCCTTCCGATGCACCCGTTGGAGGACCCGCCATTCGTTGCCTTCACCCCCCATTCGTCGTACATTTCACACGCTCAAGACGGACGACCGGCCGCGCGTTACCATTCGCCGGGCCGCTGCGCCCGCCCGTGTTTCCTTGTTTCGATTTCCTGGCCGACGAAACGACCGCGGCCGCTGCCAACCGGAGCCTCAAGCGATGTTCAAGGATCTCACCCCGCCGACCAAGGGTACGCCGATCACCATGACCACCGGGGGACTCAACGTTCCCAACGACCCCATCCTTCCCTTTGTCGAGGGTGACGGCACCGGCCGCGACATCTGGCGCGCCTCCCAGCGCGTCTTCGACGCCGCCGTCCAGAAGGCCTACGGCGGCAAGCGGCACATCTTCTGGTTCGAGGTCTACGCCGGCGAAAAGTCCTACCAGAAGTACGGCACCTGGCTTCCCGACGACACCGTCGCCGCCTTCCAGAAGTTCCTCGTGGGCATCAAGGGCCCGCTCACCACGCCCGTCGGCGGTGGCATCCGCTCGCTTAACGTTGCCCTGCGGCAGAAGCTCGATCTCTACGTCTGCCTCCGCCCCGTGCGTTACTTCACCGGCGTGCCTTCCCCCGTGAAGCGCCCGGAGCTGGTCAACATGGTCATCTTCCGTGAGAACACCGAGGACATTTACGCGGGCATCGAGTGGCAGTCCGGCACGCCCGAGGTCAAGAAGGTCATCGCCTTCCTCCAGGATGCCATGGACGTCGCCAAGATCCGCTTCCCCAAGACCAGCGGCATCGGCATCAAGCCCATCAGCTCCGAGGGCACCAGCCGGCTCGTCCGCGCCGCCCTCAACTACGCCATCCAGTACAACCGCAAGAGCCTCACCCTCGTCCACAAGGGCAACATCATGAAGTTCACCGAGGGTGCCTTCCGCGACTGGGGCTACGAGCTCGCCGAGAAGGAGTTCGCCGACAAGACCTACACCTGGACCCAGTGGGAGCGCACCAAGAAGGACAAGGGCGAGGCAGCCGCCAACGCCGAGCAGGAGAAAGCCCTCGCCGCGGGTAAGATTCTGGTGAAGGACGCCATCGCTGACATCGCCCTCCAGCAGGTCCTCACCCGCGCGGCCGAGTTCGACATCATCGCCACCCCCAACCTCAACGGCGACTACCTCTCCGACGCCCTCGCCGCCCAGGTCGGCGGCATCGGCATCGCCCCCGGCGGCAACATCAACTACGACACCGGCCACGCCATCTTCGAGGCCACCCACGGCACCGCCCCCAAGTACGCCGACCAGGACAAGGTCAACCCCGGCAGCGTCATCCTCTCCGGCGAGATGATGTTCCGTTACATGGGCTGGACCGAGGCCGCCGACCTCATCATCAAGGGCGTGGAAGGGGCCATCGCCGCCCGCGAGGTCACCTACGACTTCGAACGCCTCATGCGCGCCGAGGGCACCCCGGCCAAGCTGCTCAAGTGCAGCGAATTCGGCGACGCGGTGGTCAAGCACATGGGGTAAGAGGATATGTCCGAACTTCACATTCGACATATCAGAGTAGCACTGCAGAACAAGTTCGACGGACTGATCGCCCTTGACGACTACGCCGACCATGCTGAGACCGACCGGCATGCAGCATTTTTGTCGCGTGCCCTAGCTGCGTACGGGCTCATGATGTTCTCGCCGATTGACGCGAAGACTTCTGCCAGCTACGTTGTCGACGGAGGCGACGACAATGGGATTGACGCGTTGTACGTCGATCCGATCGACTCTACCGTCAGCATCGTTCAATCAAAATGGTCTGACAGCGGTCGAACAGGATTGACGTCCGACCAGGTCAACAAGGTCCTTCGCGGGTTCGATGACCTGCTTAACGCCAAGTTCGATCGATTCAATCCCAGAGTCAACCAGCACCAGGACGCTCTTCTGAAAGCTCTCGACGATCCGAAGACTCGGTTCCGATTGATTTTCATTTCCACGTCGGTGCAGCCCCCCGATAGGCGCCAAATTGAAACGATCGATAACTTCCTTGAGCAAGTTAACGACACTAGCGAGCTGGCTAGTTATCGTGTAATCCGGCAAGCCGAAGTCCATAGGTTTGTCGCAAACGAAGGAAGACGTGAACCCATTACTCTGGAAGTCGGGCTCCACCAATGGGGCAGAATCGATGACCCGCTGCAGGCGTACTACGGGCAGATTGATGCGAGCGAAGTCGCGAGGTGGTATGAAGAATATGGCCCGCGGCTTCTCGACCTCAACCTGAGGAAGGTGCTTGATCGGTCAGCTGTCAATGCTGCGATCACAGAGACACTGCTTCAAGAGCCGGAGAATTTCTGGTACTTCAACAATGGAGTTACCGCCCTTGCCGATTCGATTCAGAAGAAGCCGCTAGGTGGAGAGAATAGGCAGAGTGGATATTTTGTGTGCCAGGGCGTCAGCATCGTGAATGGTGCCCAAACGGTTGCGGCGATCACCCAGGCATCAAGAGTGAACACGGATACTTTTCAAAGAGCAAGAGTGTTCATCAGGTTCATTTCACTCGAACAATGCCCGGATGGTTTCGCTACTCGTGTCGCGAGGGCCACCAACACACAAAACCGAATTGAACGACAGGATTTCGCGGCTCTCGATAAGGAACAGGAGCGTATTCGGATCGAGATGCAATTAGACGGCAGAATCTATGTCGTGAAACGAGGAGAACGCGATCCCGATCCTGATAAGGGCTGCACACTGACGCACGCCACGATCGCGCTAGCGTGCGCCCACCCTGATCTCAGTCTTGCCGTGCAGGCAAAGCGAGAACTCGGGAAACTATGGGAAGACATTGATCGCCAACCGTATCGTCTTCTATTCAACGACGAACTGACAGGAGACCAAGTATGGCGCCGGGTAGAAGTGATGCGAGAAGTCGATAAGGTCATTCGCGGCCTGGAATTCGCAGCCAGCGGTCGCAATCGACTCATTGCTGTTCACGGAAATCGGTTTATTTTGCACCATGTCTTCCGTTTGTGCATGATCAAGAACGGTCCAATAGATCGACAGGAGTTGTCCAAGTTGGGCGCCTCCGCCAAAGAATTCACCGCTAAGGTTGTAGAAATCGTAACGCGAGCCGTCGAATCCGTGTTCCCCGGATCTTACCCGGCAAGTCTATTCAAGAATGTTACCAAATGCAAAAGGCTCTCGGAGTCGGTTGTCCCGACCCTGGAAAACCTGCGGTCTGACGCCACGTTGTTCGATGACATTCCCTTATCCAGTGCGTAGGGCATACGCTTCGCGCGTTTCTGGACGCGCGGTTCGCATGCCTTAACTATTTGTCCTTGCAGTATCACCAACCCTCCGCGCAACGCTTTGAGCGCGTAGGGTGCGTCCCCCGACGCACCTGTTCTTCGTGTGCCATGCCCACGCGCCGTGGGCGTGTCCTTGACCTTGCCGCTCGCCCTTGCCTCTTCCACATGGCATCCACGCTGCGGTATCCTGCTGACGTATGCCAGATGTAACGGGGAATTCCGGCGAAATCGATCCAAACCTCACCGTCGCCCGCGACGTTCCCTGTCGTCGGTGCGGCTACAACCTTCGCGGCCTCAGTCCCGCCGGCCGATGCCCCGAGTGCGCCGCCCCCGTCATCGTCGCCCTCCAGCCGGATATCCTCGCCTTCGCTGATCCCCGCTGGTTGGACACGCTGGCTTGTGGTCAGCGCCTCTTTGGGCGAGGAACCTGGAGTTACCTGTTCCTCTCGCTTGTCTTCAGTCGCTTCAAGGCCGTATTGCCGCCGGGTGTGTATACCCTTCTGGCCACGATGGTGCTTGCGCTGCTGCTCTTCGTCATTCTGCGTGGCATCTGGCTGATCCTCGCACCACCGCCTGCGGAGTTCACCACCGGCGGGCGCTGGTCCGATCCGCGTCACATTGCTCGCACTGCACTGGTCGTCGCAGGCGTAGTCCTGGCGGTCAACCCGGTCGTGTGGCAATGGCTCGGCACTTCCGCCGTCATCCTTCTCCAGTCGCTGCTCGGGCCCGCCGGTGTAGTCGGGCTCGTTGGTCTGATGGCCATGTCTCGCTATGTGGAACACCTCTGCCATCGTTCGTATCGGTTGAGCGGATCGTTTCATTCCGGTGCCGAGGACGGCGACCACGCAAACGACCCGATACGCACGACCTCATCCAAGTTCATCATCAACCGGGCCCGCCTGTATCGAAAAGGCTATCTTGTCTCTTGGCTCGTGTGTGTGCCCTCGGTGCTCGTGCTGCACTTCTTGGGGGGAAGCGCGGCCGCCTGCACGTTGATTCCCGGCATGGTGGGCATGTTTGGATCCGGCGTCTTGCTCATGTACCTGCCCGGATACTTGGTGGATGTGATCGAGTCGCAGCACAAGATTGCTACCAGGATCTGGCAACGCGCCGAAGCCGAAGGCCGCATTGACGATGACCTCGTCCGCTTCGTGCCGGACCCGCTCACTTAGCATGTACGGCACCCGGTTCGCATGCCTGACCTGTTCATCCTTGCAGAATCCCCAGCCATCCGCGCACCGCGCCCCGACCCGATTTCAAGCGCGTGAAATCGATACACCCACCAGCCAATGATAGCTCGGCAATATCATTTTGATTTCATTTTGCTATCAAATTGCATTGTCCCGCTATGTGGCGCCGACTTCCCCTCTCCTCCCCTTCGTGGCACCGTGGCTTCGTCGCTTCGTGCCTTCTTCCCGCGCGCTCACTCGGCGCGCGCATTCGACTGAGCGCCCATGCGCGTTATTACCTATGAGAGGTCAGTGACGTGAACCGCTTCGCGGAGAAATGTATGACTACAACTTCACCACCCAGGCCCCGGGCACCCCCGCCACGACGTCTCGGGCGAGATTCACCCATCGCCCGCAACGATCCAGCACCGGTCCGTCGGCCGTCGCCACGATGCCGCTGTACTCGCTCAGTACCCAGTCAGGGCTGTCCGCGAGTTCAATATTGAACCGGTCGGCCCGGCCGCGCGATTCCAGCAACTCGGCCATGAGCGCCTTCAGCCGCGCACTGTTGGACACCGGCCGGTCCAGGTACCAGTCCACATGCGACACACCCAACTCGATGGCGTACTCCGCAATCCGCTCCACGGCCGCGATCGTCTCCGCGACCCTGCGGTACGTTCCGTGCACGCTGGCCAGGTCGCGAAAGCATCCGTCGCGGCCCACCAGCACGGCGCCGCCGGCAAGGGCACTTTCCACCGTGACAAGGACGTTATAACCGTCGATCCCCAGTGCCAGGCCCGCGCAGGTTTCCGGCGGGACTTCGCGCGCCTTGCGGCCGGCCAGCGCCTGGTCCGAGCACGCCGACCGCCAGATCGCCAGCCGTTGCCGCGCCTCGAGTTCGTAGCGATCGCCCACCAGTTTGAGCGCCGACTTGTCCGCGTAGCCTCGACTCAGCAGCCAGTACAGGTCCGTTCCCGCCTGCCGGAGCGCGGGGAGCCTCTCCGGCGCAAACAGTCGAGCGTCGTCGGGATGCGGCCCGCGGTGCTTCCGCCGATCGGGCATGACGGCTCCTTCCCGAATTCGCTTGCCGAGCCACTCTCCCCGCGTGACCCGGCCGCCGGACATCACCTACACGCCGTCGAGGTACTGCACCGTGCCAGGTTCGAAGTCCACGCGCACGAGCACCGCGGCAAACACCTCGGCCGCGCCACCGCGCAGCAACACGCGGGCGCATTCCTCTATCGTCGCGCCCGTGGTCATCACGTCGTCGACGATCAGGATTCGGGCGCCCTCCAACTGTACACCTCGGCCGAGCCCGAACGCACCCCGCACGTTGTGGAGCCGCTGGGTGTAGCTCAGGCCGATCTGGTGCGGTCCGCCGCGTACCCGCCGCAGCAACGGCAGAAGGGGCAGATCGACCGCATCCGCCAACTCGCGGGCAATCAGATCGACGGTTCGCACCGGCCGGGCGATCCGCCGCATCCAGTGCGACGGCACGGCCGCGATCGCTTCCACCCGCTCGAACCACGCTGCGCAACGCAGGGAGTCCCCGAGACGCCTAGCCAGCGGCACCGCCAGCTCCTCTCGGCCGAGGTACTTCAGCGCCCGCAGGTGCGGCCCCAGGAACGAACCGTAGGCCCCGAGCCGGACGGTCCCGGCCAGGCGCGTCCCTCGTGCACGGCACTGCGGGCATCGACCGTTTTTCACTTCAATTTTGTCAGCCTCGCCGCCACAAGTAGGGCAGGCCGATTCCGCAACGGCCGCGTCGATCGCGGCACGGCACGTGCGGCAGATATGGACGGCATAAAACGTGGATAGGGGAGAGCCCGGTGCCGGACCGGTTCCACAAAACAGGCATTGCGGCGGATAGAGCAGGTCCGCTCCAGCATTGGCAAGCCGGCCGAACCACGTGAACGGAACCCTGATTCGACGAATCACGACAATTCCAGCACGTTCCCAATAGTAGACGATTGTCTATAATACGCACGTTGGAACGAATTCTGTTTGCACCCGGAATCTGCAATCCCAGATCGTACCAGGCAGACTGCTATGACACGACGGTTTGTTCGCGTGGTTTCCGTTTTTTGCGGTGCCGTGCTCACTTTGGTTGCAGCCGCACCGGCGCAGCCCGTGGCCAAGGTCGTGGTGAAGGAGGCCAAGGAGGTCACTTCGCCCGCCACGATCACGCTGGTCGGCTCGATTACCCCCTTCCGCACCAGCCAAGTGGCTTCGAAGGGCGCGGCCAAGGCACTCGAGGTGCCGGTTCGTCAGGGCGACTCGGTCGACGCCGGGCAGATCCTGTGTCACTTGGATGATGAAACGCTGACGCAGTCGCTTCGCGAGGCCGAAGCGGCCCTTGACGCCCGTCGGGCCCGGCACGAGGAGCTGCTCGCCGGAACGCGCCCGCAGGAACTCCGTCGCCTGGAGGCCCTTTGGAAGCAGGCCGAAGCTGATCTGGAGCGCTGGCGCAAGGAGATGGAAAGGGTTAACCGGCTCTACTCCGGACAGTCGTCCAACGAGAAAGAGGTCTACGATACGCAGGCGAATCTGGCCGGGGCGGAAGCCATGGCGGAAGCGGCCAAGGCCGACTACGAGCTGGGTGTCGAGGGCCCCCGCAAGGAGGTGCTTGCCCAGGCGGCCTATGACGTGGCCGAGCAGGAAGCCGTGGTCAAGCGCCTCAAGAACGACTTGGCCAAGCTGACGATTCGCGCCCCCTTCGCCGGTTCCATCTCGAAGCGATTCGTCGAAATCGGCCAATGGGTGGATACGGGCGATCCCGTCGTCGAGCTTATCGAACTGGGTCGCGTGCTGGCGCGGGTCGATGTGCCCGAGTCCGCGCTGCCTTATCAGCATGTCGGGGGCGATGCCAAGGTCCTCGTTGAAGCGGTCGGGAAGAATTTCGACGGCCAGACTCGTTATATCGTTCGGCAGGCCGACCTCGCGGCACGTACGTTCCCGGTGGAGATCGAAATCGACAATTCCGAGGGCGTGCTGGCTTCGGGCATGTTCGTGCGTGCGACGTTGCCGGCCGGGGCGCCAAGGGATGTCGTCGCCGTGCCCAAGGACGCCGTCGTGATTCGTAACGGCGTCGCCTCCGTCGCGGTGGTTATGCCCAATCCGCAAGCGAGTCAGGAGGGTCAGCCGGCGCTCGTGGCGGTCACGATGCCGGTGACGGTGGGGCTGGACGTGGACGAATGGATCACGATTACATCGGGGAACATCCAGCCGGGGATGCGCGTCGTGGTTCGAGGCAACGAGACACTGCTGCCCTTCCCGCAGGGTGTCATCATCGTGGACGAGCGGGGTACGCCCGTGGCTGAAAAAGGGGGACGGTAGTTGGACATCATTCGTTTTGCCATCGAGAACCCGGTCAAGGTCGCCGTCGGCGTGATCCTGGTGATGCTCTTCGGCTTCCTGAGCATCTTCCAGATTCCCGTGCAGCTTACGCCCGACGTGGACAAGCCGGTCATCACCGTCACCACGCGATGGGAGGGCGCCAGCCCGCAGGAAATTGAAAGCGAGATCATCGATCGCCAGGAAGACAAGCTCAAGAGCGTCACCAACCTGAAGAAGATGACCTCCTCGTCTCAGGAAAACGAGGGCAAAATCGTGCTCGAGTTTCCCGTGGGCGTGGACAAGGATATCGCCTATCGGGACGTCTCCGACAAGCTGCGCCAGGTCTCGAACTACCCGGAAGAGGTGGACGAGCCGGTCATGAGCGCCACCGACGACGACATGGCCAACACGATCGCGTGGATGGTGCTCTACTCGAAAGACCACAGCGACATCGCCCACCTCAAGACGTACATCGAGGACAACGTCAAGCCGCTGCTGGAGCGCGCCGAGGGCATCAGCGAGGTTCCCGTGTACGGCGGACTCACGCGCGAGGTGCAGGTCATCGTTGATCCCTACAAGCTCGCCGCGCGGAGCCTGACCTTTCGTGACGTGGAGCGCGCCCTGCGCCGTCAGAATACGAACATCTCCGCAGGAACCATCGCCCAGGGGAAGCGCGACTACACCTACCGGACCCTCGGCGAATTTCGCTCCCTCGATGAAATCCAGGACACGGTCGTCGCCTACCGCGAAGGCGGGCCGATTCTGGTCGGCGACGTCGCCAACGTGGTGGACGGCTACAAGAAAGCGCTGTCTTTCGTGCGCAGCAAGGGCCGGCCGGTGCTGGCGCTTCCCGCCCGAAAGGAAACCGGGGCGAATGTCATCACCGCGATGGAGAACCTCAAGAAGCAGGTCGAGGTCGTAAACCGCGAGATTCTCACCCCGCGCGGATTGGGACTGGAGCTTACGCAGGTCTACGACGAAACGGAGTACATCTGGAGCTCCATCCGCCTGGTGGTGACCAACATCTTCACGGGCGGACTGCTGGCGATTGGCGTTCTTTGGCTGTTCCTGCGCAGCGGGAGCGCCACGGGCATCATTGCCGTCGCCATCCCTATCTCGGTGGTGGGGACGTTCCTGGCCATCACGCTCGTGGGACGGTCGCTCAACGTGGTCATGCTCGCGGGCATGGCGTTTGCGGTGGGCATGGTCGTGGACAACGCCATCGTCGTGCTGGAGAACATCTACCGTCACCGTACGATGGGCAAGAGCAAGGTCCAGGCGGCGTTTGACGGCGCCAAGGAAGTGTGGGGTGCCGTTCTGGCGAGCACGCTGACGACCATGGCCGTGTTCCTGCCGGTCATCACCATCGAGGAAGAGGCGGGGCAGCTCTTCAAGGATATTGCGATTGCGATCAGCTCGGCCGTGGGGCTCTCGCTCCTGGTTTCGGTGCTGGTGATTCCGCCGCTGGCATCGCGCTTCTTTTCAGCATCCCGGGCCATGGCCATCGGAAGCGAGCGCCCCTGGTGGTTCGCGGAGCGGGTCGCGGGGCTGGTGCGGCGTCTGCACGGCGGCATCGGGCGGCGCGTGGCGATCGTCCTCGGTCTTTCCGCGGCGGCGATCCTGGGTAGCTGGTGGATGATGCCCGGCGCGGAATATCTGCCGGCAGGTAACCGCAATCTCGTTTTTGGAATGCTCATTTCGCCGCCGGGTTACTCCATCGAGGAGTTCCGGCGGATGGCGACCGTCGTCGAGGAAGGTGATCCGGACAATCCGTACGACGGCGCCCGTCCCGCCTGGGAAGCGGACGTGGATTCGGAGTTGGCCAAGCGCCTGCCCGAGGTGCAGATGAAGATCGGCGCCAAGGGCGACCAGGTGGTGACGGTCGATCCGCCGCCGATCGAGAACTTCTTCTTCGTGTCCTTCTCGGGCGGCGCATTCATGGGCGCCACGTCCAAGATCGAGACCGTGGTCAAGCCGCTGGAGCAGGTGCTGGCGAATGCCGCGGGGCGCATTCCCGGCGTGTTCTCGTTCTTCCAGCAAAGCTCGCTGTTCCGTTCCGGTCGCTCGGGCGGGAACAACATTGACGTGGAGATTCGGGCGGACGACCAGGAGTCCGTGGTCAAAGCCGCGCAGGCCTTGCAGCAGGAGATCATGGCCCAGGATTACGGCTTCCCGCAACCTGATCCGGGGAATTACAACCTGGGCAGGCCCGAGATCCAGATCGTTCCGGATCGGGCGAAAGCGGCCGATCTGGGCCTGGACGTCAGCGATGTCGGCTTCATCGTGGAAGCGAGCGTCGATGGTGCGTTCGTCGGAGAATACAACGATCGGGGAGACAAGATCGACCTGGCCATCAAGGTTGGCGGAACGGAGAACGCCACCGTTGAACAGATCGGTCAGATTCCCATCTACACACCGAGCGGCCACGTCGTGCCCATTGCCTCGGCGGTGAATCTCGTGCGGACCACGGCGCCGCAGCAGATCAACCACATCGAGGAAATGAACTCGGTGACGCTTTCCGTGCGCCCGAAGGCGGCCGTGCCGCTTCAGACCATGATGGAGAATCTGCAAAACGACGTGATTGCGCCGCTGCGGGCCAGCGGCAAGATCCCTTCGGACGTGATTACCGTGCTGGCGGGGACGGCCGACAAGCTCACGCAGACCATGCGATCGTTCGTTGGAGATTTCCGCGGGACGGTCACGCGGCCGCACATCTTCGGGCTTTCGGTCGGACTGAGCATGGCGGCACTGGCGCTGGCGGGAGCGGTGGTCGTCCTGGTGGGGGGATTGCTGTTCGGGGCGCGGGTCGGGGCGAATCTGCTGGCGCTCGTGGTGACCGTGCTGGCCGTCGGATTCGGGGCGCTGAATCCCGAGTTCGTGTTCATGGCCATACAGTCGCGCATGGTGCTGGCGCTGCTGATCACGTATCTGCTCATGGCCGCGCTGTTCGAGTCGTTCGCGTATCCGTTCGTGATTCTGTTCAGCGTGCCCCTGGCGGCGGTCGGCGGGTTCGCGGCATTGCAGATTGTCCACCAGATTTCGCTGTACGACGTCACGCTGCCGGTGCAGCAGATGGACGTGGTGACGATGCTGGGGTTCGTGATCCTGATCGGCATCGTGGTGAATAACGCCATCCTGATCGTGCACCAGTCGCTCAACTTCATGCGCGAGGAGCAGCTCACCGCCCACGAAGCGGTGGTGCGGTCGGTGCAGACGCGAACACGGCCGATCTTCATGACCGCGATGACCTCGGTTTTCGGCATGGCGCCGCTGGTGGTGCTGCCGGGCGCGGGCAGTGAACTGTATCGCGGCCTGGGCAGCGTCGTGCTCGGCGGACTGCTCGTTTCGACGGTGTTCACGCTCGTGGTGGTGCCGTCGATGTTCTCGTTGTTCATGGACGCCAAGGGCTGGGTGGCGGCGGCCGTTCGGCAACGCAGGGCGGAACGGGCTCCGGAGGGTGCCGTAGCGGCGGTGGGACACGGGTCGGAAGCGTAAGCTTGTCCGGGGTTATAACGTTTGTTATAATCCCTCCAGGAGGACGAGCGATGCTGAAGATCACGGTTCGTCGCGTGGGGAACTCGCTCGGTGTCATACTGCCGGCCGAGGCCCGGTCGGCGCTGAACATCGGCGAAGGGGACGTCGTTTTTCTGACCGAGAGCCCCGACGGTTTCCGCATCACGCCTTTCGACCCATCGTTTGAAGAACAGATCGAAGCCGCGCAGGTGGGCATGCGTCAGTATCGCAACGCACTTCGTGAGCTGGCGCGGTGAATGAGCCCACCTGGCTGAGCATTGCCGCCGTGCTGGCGATGCACGAGATGCTTCTCGCGGAGCACGGCGGAGCTGCGGGGATTCGCGACCAGGCTGCACTGGAGTCGGCACTCGCAGCGCCGCAGCATCATTTTCGATATGGCAAGCCCGAAACTTGCGAACTCGCCGCCGTGTATGCGCATGCGATCACGCGAAACCATCCCTTCGTGGACGGCAATAAGCGGACCGCGTTTCTCACTGCGTTCACGTTTCTTGCGCTGAATGGACTCGCGCTGAATGCGCCCGAACATGAGGTGGTCGTCATGGTTCGAGGACTTGCGAGCCGGACGTATTCGCTGGAGGAATTTGCCGAGTGGCTTCGCCGATATTCCTCGCCGAAAGACCTGCCGCCGAACGCGTGACGCTCATGATTCCGGCAAGTGAAGAATCGCGCGGAGTTCGCTCAGGCAGCGAATGACGAAGTCGGCTTCCTCGGCGAAAGCGGGTGGCGGGGCATCGCCGATCATGAGCACGGTGCGCGTGCCGGCCGACTTACCCGAGAGGATGTCGAAGTGGAAGTCGCCGATCAACCAGCTCTGATGCGGATCGGCGGAGAGCTGTCGGCAGAGACTGAGCACCGGTTCGGGCGATGGCTTGACGGCTCCATCTTCGCGCGTGCGGAGGGCATCGATTTCGATTTCAAATCGTCGCAGAACCAGTTCGGCGCAGGCGCGGGTGTTGCGGGTCAGGATGGCCACGGGATGCCCGGCGGCGCGACATTCGGCGACGATTTCCAAAGCATGTTCGTACAGTTCGGCGCGCTCCGCGGCATCGCGTTCGTGGCGATCGAGCACCAATTCCGCGTGCCTGCGGGCATCTGTGTCCAAATGTTCGAGGGCTTCGAGGATCGGTCCGGTGACGCCGAGTTCGGCGCGGATGAGGTCGAAGTCGAGGATGGGCCGGGTGAGTGTGCCGTCGAGGTCGAAGATAACGGCCGATGTCCGTCGGTCCGCGGGTCCGGTCATCTGCTGCCGTTTCCTGCGTTTGCTCGCTAACGTCTGCGACCAAACTGGTCGGATCGTTGCCGGGTGATACACTCTCCGCGTCATTGTAGCACGGACCTTCTCAGGCGGCATCGGTCCGGCGACGCATCGTTACCCAGTGCCTTGTCGAAGTTCGCATGACTGTCATTCTGGGCATTGAAACTTCCTGCGACGAGACGTCCGCGGCCGTGGTGGTCGACGGTACGGACGTTCGCAGCAACGTCGTCGCGTCGCAGGTCGATCTGCACGCCAAGTACGGCGGAGTCGTGCCGGAGATCGCCTCGCGGGCGCACATCGAACGGCTGGATGCGATCGTCGAGGAGGCGATGGCAACGGCCGGGATACGCCCTGAAGACATCGACGCGATCGCGGTTACGAATCGTCCGGGTCTCGCTCCGGCGCTGCTCATCGGGGTGACGGCGGCAAAGACGTTGAGTTGGTCGTGGGGGATCCCGCTGGTCGCGGTCGATCACATCCAGGCGCACGCCTACAGCGCGGCCATCGGCATGGATGAGCCGCCGTGGCCCGCGGTGGCGCTGGTCGTGTCGGGCGGGCACACGTCGCTGTTTCGCGTCGACGGTCCGCGGGAGATCTCGAAACTTGGCGCAACGACGGATGATGCCGCCGGCGAGGCTTTTGACAAAGTGGCGACGATCCTGGGATTGCCGTATCCGGGCGGGCCGGTGATCGAGAAGACGGCACGCGAGGGTAACGCGAAGGCGGTGGACTTTCCCCGAACGATGCTCGCCCCGAACTCGCTGGATTTTTCCTTCTCGGGGATCAAGACGGCCGTGCTTTACCACGTTCACGGTCATGCCAAGACGAGCGGCGGACTGGAGAAGCTCACGCCCAAGGATATTGCCGACATCGCCGCGAGCTTCCAGCAGGCGGTTGTGGATGTGCTGGTTCGTAAGACCATGCTGGCCGTGGCCCAGACGGGAATCAACACGGTGGTGCTCGGCGGTGGTGTGGCGGCCAATCGCGTGCTGCGAACGGCGCTGGAGGAGGAGTGCAATGCTCGGCGGTTGCGCTTTCATGCGGCACCGTGGGCGTACTGCACGGACAATGCGGGCATGATCGCGGCACTGGGCCATCATCGACTGATGGCGGGAATGACTGCCGGACTTGATCTGGAGGCGTACGCGTCGAGTGAGGTGCTCTGAGGGGAGGAAGAAGCCACTCAGCCACGAAGCCACGAGGCGACGAAGGGGGAGAGAGGCAACAGGAAGAAGGCTCGAAGGCACAAAGGCACGAAGGGGAAGAGTGGCGGCGGGAAGAAGGCACGAAGGCACACAGGCACGGAGGGGAAGAGAGGCAAGAAGCAATCGCGAAGAAGGCGCGAAGAGAGAGTTGGGTCAGGAAACATGGTGATGGCAGGCGAACCGCGTGTCTGGCGCCACGCGAATCGCATGTCCAACCGGCTGCGCGGCTCGAAAAAGATGTCTGTGCGAGCGATGCACTTGCGCGTCCGCGCGCGCTTCAAGCCCGCGGCTCACCCTGGACATCGTGCAAAATCCGGTGTTCCATCTCATTTGCCGGGTCTGTGACACCCCCTTACACTCCTGCATCATGACCGAGCGATCGTTGCGGGCGTTGCTGGAATCGGTTCGATTGGGTGACCAGTCGGTGGACGAGGCGCTCACCCGCCTTCGGTCGCTTCCCTTCGAAGACCTCGGTTTCGCCAAGGTGGATCATCATCGCGGTTTGCGATGCGGCTTCTGCGAGGTGATCTACGCACCGGGCAAGACGCTCGAACAAATTGAAGGAGTGTTCCGGCGCTGTGCCGACTCCGGCGCCAATGTGCTCGTGACGCGGCTCGAACCCGACTTTGCGCTCAAGCTCCGTGCGGTTTTTCCGAAGGCCGAGCATCACCCCGCCGCGCGATGCCTCTCCCTGCGGCAACAGGAACCTGAGCCGGCGGAAGGGTTCGTTTCCGTGGTCTGCGCGGGAACGAGCGATATTCCGGTGGCCGAGGAAGTCCGCGTGACACTGGAGCTGATGGACCGTCCGACGCGGACGTTTTATGACGTAGGCGTCGCGGGGCTGCACCGCCTGCTGGCTCACTCGGCGGCGCTGCAACAAGCGGACGTGATCGTGGTCGTGGCGGGGATGGATGGTGCGCTGCCCAGCGTCGTGGGCGGACTGGTGCGCAGCCCGGTCATCGCCGTGCCGACGAGCGTCGGGTACGGGGCGAGTTTTCACGGCGTTGCGGCGCTGTTGACGATGCTCAACAGTTGCGCGGCCGGGGTCACGGTGGTCAATATCGATAACGGGTTCGGTGCAGGTTACGCGGCGGCGCTGATCCATCGCAGTCAGCGGCCTGCCGCGCCGAAGGAACCCGCCGCGTTGACTTGAGCGCTTTTCGGAGGGCCGGCGCCGGGCGCTGGAAGGAACGCTGATTTCATGGCTCGAGAAGTCATCCTGACGCGCGAGATTGCGCCGCTTCCGAAGCGGTCGCAGGATGCCCACAAGGGTAACGCGGGGCGCGTGGCGATCGTGGGGGGGTGCTGCGACGAGCAGATGATGGTCGGTGCCGTGGCGCTGGTGGGGAATGCGGCATTGCGTGCCGGGTGCGGGCTCGTGCAGGCGATCGTTCCCGAAGCGCTTCGCGGGCCGCTCGCGTCGCTCATTCCCTGTGCGACCTTTCGCACGTTGCCGACGGATTCGGGCAAAGCTCTCGAAGCTCTGGCGGAGTTCGATGCGGATGTCCTCGCCCTGGGGCCGGGGCTGGGAAAGACACTGACGCCGGAAGCGATCGTGGCGATTCTTTCGAGCTGGGAGCGTCCTGTTGTCCTCGATGCCGACGGGCTGAATCTGCTGGCCCGCGCGGGCGGCAAGAAGCCACTTTCCACGCGTGTCGTGCTCACGCCGCACCCCGGTGAAGCGAGGCGGCTGCTGCAAGGTCGGGGCACCGACCGGGAGTTTGATCGAAGCGCGGAGCAACGTCGCGAACAGGCGATCGCGCTGGTCGAGGCGTACGGCGGCGTGATGGTGCTCAAAGGCGCAGGGACGATCGTGACAAACGGCTTGCGCATGTACGTGAACGCGACGGGCAATCCGGGCATGGCGACGGGCGGCGCGGGAGACGTGCTGACGGGGATTATCGCCGGGCTGATTGCTCAAGGGATGGACCCGCTCGAAGGGGCGATCCTGGGCGTATACCTTCACGGACTTGCCGGGGACTTCGCCGCGGAGGAAATGGGGCGGCGATCCATGATCGCTACGGACATCATCGACTATCTGCCGGAAGCGTTTGCCGAGCACGAATTGGCGCAAGCGGATTGAGAATCTCGCGCGTGTTCTCTGCTGCGATTGTGCGATAACGTCGCGCGACGATCTGCATCATGCCGCGTCGTCCGAAAACCACGGAACGTACCGCCGCTGGACTGCCGCAGACGGCCATTCGGCGGATTCACGGCGCCGTGCAGTGGATTTGCGGCGAGCGTTACCAAGTCCCGCGCGTTCCGCCGATAGAACCGATAGCGGCCAGGTAGCTTGACGGCGACCGATTCCGGGTCAGCCCATTGAAGCGATTGGAGTTGATGCCGGAATGCCGCCCTCGATTGCCGGCACATGACGCCGGAGGAATCGGGCAAGCCGATCATGCTGAGTGCAGTCGTCCATCCTCCTCGCCGACGGCGATTTCACCACTCGCACCGAGTCCGCCGGATCGGCGCCGTCTTGCTGGTGGGCGCGGGGATCATCGGCGTCGCGTTGGCCATTTACTGGATCGGCATCGGCGCGTGTGCACCCCCGCCGTGAGCGAGTTCATTTCGCCGGGGCTGGACAAGGGTCAGCGTCCGGGACACGCCGGAAGCGATCCGATCAGCCCCCACGCCTCGAAAGCTCCGGCCCCGTTGAGCAGGTCGACGAGTTCGATCAAGTCGGCGAGGGTCGTCCTTCCGGATCGGTTCAAGTCGGAAGCATAATCCGGCAGCGAGACTGCGCCGTCGAGGAATTCGACGAAAGTGCCGATGTCTGCGGCGTCGCTGATTCGATTGCCGTTGACATCGCCCGGAAGAAATCCGAGGCAGGCCACTTCGCCAATCATCAGGTTTCGCACGCAGGTCCACTGGCCGGGTGTGATCGGCCGGTCGAACGTCGCTCCGATTTGATCCCCGGAGGACATGTCCGCCTTGGCGATGGTCGGCGCGGCCGCCGGATCGGGGATGCTGAAGGCATAAAGCCCCTGGGCGGCCAGAGCGCTCATCGAACAGGCGCCCTCGATGCGGATGTCCGTATGGTCCCAGCCCTCGTGGAGCGATGGGTTGTCGATGGGGTGCGGACGGCGCGCGTCGATGGCGCAACCGCCGGGTTCGGAGGCGACGACGGACGCGCACATCTCGGGACCGGCGGCGGTGCGGCAGGTGAGTTCTGCCACGACAAACATCGGCCCGTGAACGGCGGGATCAACCGGCGTCCACCCCGAGTCGTCTACTTGGTAAAACTCGGCGGAGTTGGCACCGACATCGACACTCTCGGAGAAGGCCGGGCTGAAGTCATCCCCGCGCTGCTCCCACGTCAGGTAGACCGGGTTGGGCAAGACGATCCCTGGAGCGAAGTAGATGGTCCTCTCGACGATGGCGTCGGGCTCATCGCTGGCAAGGTTAAGCAGGAATTTCGTGCCGGGGATGGACGAGGCTGATCGGTAGTTGCGCAGGTCGATCAGGGCGATCATGTCGGTGGCGCCGGGAAGGGCGTTGAACACGACCTTCAACGAGACCAGTTCGCAGCGGTCGCCTGGTGCGAGATCGAGGCGAAGGTCGTCAGCCCAGTGCCGACCCGCCCCGGCAAGGTCCATGCGGGGGCCGATGCCTTCGTCGGATGTGCGATACGCCACGCCCTGGGCCAAGGCCGCGGCAGAACCTGTGGAGAGGAGGATGAGGTTCAGGATCAGAACCGGGAATCTTACCGCGTAACTCGAGCGCCCGAAGGGCAGAACATCGCGAATGAGCGTGTTTGCGGACATGGTTGCTCCCCCTGCCAAATCGAAGATTACTTTGATACGAGCCTGACCGGGCGCCGTTTTGAAGTGAACCCGCAAGTGAATTGGTGCGTCAACGGGCTCGCGTGATTTCCTGAATCGTCGACCTCGGCAGCCCCCAGCGACCCAGGACAGCGCATTGTATCAGGACGCAGGCGTCTCGTCACGGACAGATTGGTCGGCCTGGGGGAAACCGGTTTCAGACCGCGATTCGGCAGGCGGTCTGGCTCCCGGCACCGACGTAACTCGGTTTCGGACAAGGGCATAGGCTGCGGCGGAGCACAGGGCCATTCCGGCGACGAGAATCCAGAGCGTTGGCCCGCCCCAGGATTCGAGTACCCATCCCCCGAGGGGAGCGCCGATCATCATGGAGAGTGAGAAGCAGTTGGCAAACGCTCCCATGTAGCGGGCGCGAAGGGAAGGCGGGGCGAGGTCGCTGACGATGGCCGACATCAATGGCGCATTCATGATCTCGCCCATGGTCCAGACGGCGACGGCGACGGCAAAAAGGGCGGCGGAATCGACACCGGCGAACATCGCAAAGCCGACGGCCGTGACCACCGCGGAGAGCGTTACGGCCCGGCCACGGTGGAATCGCGTGATGAATCCGGTCATGGGGAGCTGAACGATCACGATGAGAATTCCGTTGACGGCGATGATCCGGCCGTAGACGTCCGACTCTATGTCGAGCCGGTTCAGGTAGAGCGGGAATGCGGAAAAAGCCTGAACGTATACCAACGAGAGGCCGAACGACCCGAACCAGCAGGCGAGGAAGACGCGGTCGGTAAGGATGTGCCGGACGGCGGCGACGAAGGTGATGGGCTTGGCGACGCTTTCGTCCGTTCGATTGACTGAGGCGGTGGTGTTGCTTTGCACCGACGAGAGCAAGGTCTCCCCCAGGGTGAAGAGGATCAGCATGGCATACGCCGCGGCGGTGAGCGCGTCGCACAGAAAAAGAAGAGGGAACGAGATACGGCTGACGATCCCGCCGACGACGGCGGCGATCGTGAATCCCAGGTTGATGGCCACATACATCAGCCCGAATGCGTGGGGGCGATGCTCCGGCGGGGTGATGTCGGCGATCATGGCGGAGGCGGCCGGCCGGTACATCTCGGCGAGCAATGCGAGGACGAAAAGGGCGGCAAGGATCGTGACAGGGCCGGTCAGAAGCGGGAATACGAGTAGAACGGAGGCAGATCCCAGCAGGCTGATCATCATGATGCGCTTGCGTCCCACGTGGTCGGCGAGGTGTCCGCCAACCATGGACGCCACGAACCAGCCCAAGCCATAGAGCCCCATGGCGAACGTGGCGAAGATTTCGCTCAATCCGTGCTGCTTCAGGTAGATCGCGAGGAAGGGCAGCAAGAAGGTCCCCGCACGGTTGATCAGCGTGCCCAGGCACAGAATGTGCACGGAGCGGGGAAGTCGGATGAATTCGCGAAGCACGGAAACCTCTCAAGTCGGTTCAGGGTCGGGGGCAGTGTAGCGGAGCGATCGCAGGGCGCGAAACAAGGCAGAGCAGGTCGGGTTGTATGAAGTTTGTGTTTGCTTGACGTTCTTCGGGCCGAGGGCGATAGTTCGAGAAGCGTATGAGAATCGCCTACGGGATTCACGGATACGGGCGCGGCCACGCCATGCGGGCTCGGGCGGTGCTGCCGCATCTGGCCGCTCGCCATGAGCTGCTCATTCTGGCGGGCGGCAATGCCTACGAGGCTCTCTGGCCGGATTTTTCACCGGTACGCATCCCCACGCTGCAACATCGTTACACGGTCGGCGGGGAGCTTTCACCCTACCTGACGGTGACGCGCAACGCGCCGGCGGTGTTTGATTTCTGGCTCCACGGACCGGCGACGGACATGGTGCAGGACATCCTCCGCGACTTCCGCGCCGACGTGGTGATTTCGGATTCCGAGGCGCTGACCCTCTGGGCGGCGCGGCGGATGGGCGTTCCGCGCATCAGCTTCGATCACTTCGGGTTGCTGGTTCATTGCCGGCTTGATCTTTCGCCGATGGACCGGCTCCGCTGCCGGACCAACGCGGCCGCGTATCGCATGCTTTTCGGGACCAGCGAGCGGGTGATCGTGTCGAGTTTCTTCACGGCGCCGGCGCGTCGTCCGGGGGTCTGCGTGGTGGGTCCGGTGATACGTACGGAAGTGCGGCAGACGGAGCCGACGCGCGGGGACTATCTTCTGGTCTACCTGAGTACGGGGTCGGCCGAGTTCACGCCGCGGGTGGAAAAGGCGCTGCTTGGTTTGGATGTTCCCGTCAAGGTTTACGGCACGCCGCGGCGCGGATTGCAGGGCAACATCCAGTTCAAGCCACTGGCCAATCTGCCGTTCATCGAGGACCTGGCCGGTTGCCGGGCGGTCTTCGCGACCACGGGCAACCAGCTCATGGGTGAAGTGCTCTACTTCGGCAAGCCCATTCTGGGTATGCCCATCAACTGCATCGAGCAGCGGCTCAACGCGCACCAGATTGACAAGCTGGGCATCGGCCGACAGGTGAAGCGCCGTCACGTATCGGCGACGGTGATTCGCGAGTTCCTGGCCGACGAGGAAAAGTTCCTTCGCAACGTGAAGCGGGATCGGCGCGACGGTGAGCTGGAGGCGTTGGAGGCGATCGAGTGCTTTGCGGGTGAGCTTTGCGCCGCCCGTCCGGCCGACGTACGGAACACGCCGTCATGAAGACTTTTTACCGCAGCGTCTGGATTTCCGACGTTCACCTCTGCACGCGCGACTGCCAGTCGGAGGCGCTGTATGATTTCCTGGACTCGCTGCACTGCGACTATCTCTACCTCGTGGGCGATATCGTGGATATCTGGGCCCTGCGGAAGAAGTGGTACTGGCCCGCGCAGTACAACGATGTCATCCACAAGCTGCTGAAGCGTTCCCGCAAGGGCGCCAAGATCATCTTTATCCCCGGCAACCACGACGACTTCTTCCGCGACTTTATCGGATACCAGTTCGGCGACGTGGAGGTGGTGCAGAACACGGTGCACGTGACCGCGGACAACCGGCGGTTCCTCGTGCTCCATGGGGACGAGTTCGATACGGTCGTGCAGTACCATGGGTGGCTCTCGCACCTGGGAAGCTCCATCTACGCCTACCTCGTGGTGATCAACCGGATGGTGAATGCGGTGCGGCGGTGGTTCGGCTGGCCGTATTGGAGCCTGTCGGGGGCGATCAAGCGGCGGGTGAAGCAGGCGGTGAAGTTCATGACCCGCTTCGAGGAGCTGCTGACCAAGGAAGGCAAGCGGCAGGACGTGGAAGGGGTGATCTGCGGGCACATCCACCAGCCGGGCATGCGCGAGGTCGAGGGCGTGCTCTACATCAACACGGGGGATTGGGTGGAGAACTGCACGGCGCTGGTGGAGGACGAGTCGGGGGCGCTGCGGTTGATCTGGTGGAAGCGGGAGGGCGGGGGGCTGAGCCGCGTGCTGGAGGAGCCGAAGGCGGACGAAAGCAGTTCGGAGAGCTTGCCCGCCCAGGAGCCGGCACCGTTGCAGTCGGCGTAGACGTTGGTCAATCAGGTAACCGCGGCGATGACCTTCAGTTCCACGGCGATGGGCGTGGGCAGGCAGTTGATTTCGATGGTGGTTCGCGTGGGATTGGGCTTGCCCGGACCGGCGAAATGCTCGGCGTAGAGCCGGTTGAACACGGGGAAGTCGTTCTTCATATCGGTGAGAAATACGGTCACGTCGACGATGTCCTCCCACTTTGAGCCGGCGTCTTCCAGGACGGTGCGGACGTTTTCGAAAACGGCGCGGCACTGTGTCTCGATGTCGTAGGCGGTGATCTTGCCCCGGTCATCGAGGGTCACGCCGGGAATTTCCTTGCTGCCGCGCTTTCGCGGGCCGATGCCGGAGAGAAAGAGCAGCGAACCGACGCGCTTGGCGTGGGGGAAGGCGCCGACGGGTTCCGGGGCGCGCTGGCTGGTGAAGTCGTGAGATGGGTTGTTCATCGAAGGTCCTCGCCTCTAAGAACACTGGTCAAGAACAAGGCGAACGGTTCGCATCCGGTGCGTGAAGGGCCGTCCCTGCGATGTCTCAGAAGATGGTCCGCACGGCGGACCCTACGTTGTTCAAGAGTGGTGCGTCAGGGGACGCACCCTACAATCTCCGCCACGCGGGCGATCTCGCGCTCCAGCGCAGCGAGGCCGTCACTGAGCGCGGCCGGGCCGGGTTGAAGTATGATCGAGGAGTCGATTTCCGCAAAGCGCCCTTCGCGCAGAAACGGGGCGTCGGCGAATCCGGGCCGAGCCTTGGCGGCGTTGAGGTTGAACTTCTTCCCGCACCACGAAGCCAGATAGAGATCGGGCTCGCGGCGGAGCACTTCTTCCGGCGAGACGACGCGGTCCTTCGCGGACCCAATGCCGCGATTGTCGGCGAAGCAGTCGATTCCGCCGGCGATCTCGATCAGTTCGGATACCCAGGTGATGCCGGTGATGATCGGGTCAGGCCACTCCTCGAAGTAGACGCGCGGGTGATAGGGGAGTCGGGCGGCGGCCTCGCGAGCGCGCGCCAGGTTGCCTTCGAGTTCATTGCACAAGCGCTCGCCCTCGTCGGCCGCGTCCACCATACGCGACAGCGTGCGGATCATCTCCAGAATGCTCTCGACGTTTCGCTGGTTGAAGCAGTGCACGGCGAGTCCGCGGCGGATGAGATCGGCGCAGATGTCGGCCTGGAGGTCGGAGAAGGCCAGCACGAGGTCGGGCTTCACTGCGAGGATTCTTTCCACGTCGGCGCGGATGTACTGCGACACGACGGGCTTGTCGCGGCGCGCTTCAGGCGGGCGGACGGTGAAGGCGCTGATGCCGACGATGCGATCCTGCTCGCCCAGGCTGTAGAGCGTTTCGGTGGTTTCTTCGGTGAGGCAGACGATGCGCTGCGGGCCGGACATGGTGCTCATCGTAACGTGGGGCCGTGCGGGCGTCACCGGCATACTGCAACTTGCGGATCACGTTGCCGGTGCGTAGGCTGAACCCATCCGTTGACATCCCAGGAGCCGACGATGCGTTGCCGGAGCGAGGTATGGTGAAGCTGTTGTGGATCGCGGCCGGTGGGGCGACGGGCTCGGTGCTGCGCTATCTGGTCTCGGGTTGGGTGCAGCAGGGGACGAAAGGGACGTTTCCCTGGGGAACGCTGGTTGTCAATGTCTGCGGCTGCTTCCTGATCGGGCTGCTCGCGCACCTGCTGGCCGAGCAGTCGCTGGTGCGCGAGGAGCATCGCGCGGCGCTGCTCATCGGCGTGCTCGGGGGCTTTACGACGTATTCCACGTATGCGTGGGAGACGTTGGCGTTCGTGGGCGAAGGGCAATTCGGGCGAGCGCTGGCCAACGTGGCGTTGAGTACGATTGTCGGGCTGGGTGCGGCGTGGGCGGGCTATCGGACGAGTGTTCTGCTTGCCGGAGGGTAGGTCCGTGAAGATTCCCGAAGAGGGTCACCTGCTGCGAATATTCATCGGGGAAAGCGACAAATGGCAGGGCCGGCCGCTGTATGAGGCCATCGTGCTAAAAGCGCGAGAGATGCACCTGGCCGGGGCGACGGTGCTGCGGGGCGTCATGGGGTTCGGGGCACATTCGCGCCTGCATACGACAAAGGTGCTGCGACTCTCGGAGGATCTGCCCATGGTCATCGAGATTATCGACCAGCGGGAGCGGATCGAGGCGTTTCTGCCGCACATCGACGAGATGGTCCGGGAAGGTCTGGTCACGCTCGAAGCGGCAAAGGTACTTCGTTATCGCGCGGACAACCCGCCGGCGGATGATGCGGGCAGCGGCGCGTAGTCCGAATTCGTCACCAATCGATGTCGCTGAGATCCTGAGCGTGCCCGGGAATCGGTGCGATTCACTTCAACTTCGCATGACGTCCGAAGCGAGCTCACGAAAGCGGACCCAATCCGTAAGAAAAAAAAGTTGACGAAATTCGCGTTTCTCGATGGCGCGAACGCGGGAAAGCTGCGCGGGGATTAGTCAAGTCCTTGCAGGCCCTAGTTATATCTTAGCCTCCAGTTGACTGCTCGGAGGGCGAAACGTCCGCAGAGGCTTCCGAGTCCAAAGGGGGTTACAGACATGGCCTTGACCGTCACCAACACGAACACGATTCAACTGCTGAGTATTCTGAACCGCAACACCGCGGCGCAGGAAAAGACCATTTCCCAACTCACGACGGGAAAACGCATCAACAGCGGAAAGGACGACCCGGCCGGTCTGATCGCCCTGTCGCTCCTTCAGGCGGAACGCATCGCCGTCGAGTCCTCGCTGACCAACAACCAGCGGACGGACGCGATTCTTTCCGTGGCGGACTCCGCCTTCGGCGAGATCTCCAACCTGCTGAACGAGATTGAGACCCTGGTGACGTCGTCGACGTCGTCGGCCAATCTCACCGATGCGGAGATCGCCGCGAACCAGTCGCAGATCGACGACGCCCTGACGGCGATCGATCGAATCGTGAGCACCACGAACTTCAACGGGAAGAAGCTGCTGGACGGTACGTTCAGCGTTCAGACCACGGGCGTTGCAGGCAACAGCAACCTTTCCAACCTGCGCGTCTATTCGCGAAGCCAGTCGACGTCGGACACGTCGCTCACGGTGACGCGGGTGGCATCGGCCCAGCTTGCCACGTCGACCTTTGCCACATTCGGTGGAGCGTCGACGACGCGGTCATCGGGTACGACCCAGGTGACCATCCAGGGAACGCTCGGCGCCGCGACGCTGACCATTGCCAGCAGCCTGACGCAGGCGGAAGTCGTCACCGCCATCAACGCCGCCAAGGACCAGACCGGTGTTTCTGCGATTCAGAACGCGGCCAACATCGGGCTGAACTCGACGACGTATGGCGAGGATGCGTTCGTCAGCGTGCAGGTGCTTTCCGGGGGGTACGTGAACAGCAGCTACGGAACGGCGACGACGGACAGCAGCACGGCCAATGACGTGCAGAACGTTGCCAAGACCTCCGGAACAGACGCGAACATTCAAATCAACGGACAGACGGCCGGCACGGATGGTCTGGACGTTGTATACAGTGCCAACGGCCTGAGCCTGTCGTTTACGCTCGGTGATGACTTCGGCAAGGGCAACACGGCCAACACGACGACGAGCTTCACGGTCCAGGCGTCCGGCGGCGCGACCTTCCAATTGGGTACGACGACGGACACGCGCCAGACGATCGGCATCGACTCGTTGTCCACCTTCCAACTCGGTGGTGGAAACGGGACCGTACGCCTCTCCGAGCTGCGATCCGGTTCCGCCGCGGCGTTGGCAACCGACGCTGCGGGGGCGCTGCTGTCCATCCGCGATGCGGTCAGCCAGGTGGCCAGTATCCGCGGCCGAATCGGCGGATTCCAGAAATTCCAGGTCGGTAGCGCCATCAATTCACTGCAGGCTTCTCAAGTCGGACTTTCCGAGGCCGAGAGCGTCATCGGCGATGCCGACTTCGCGGTGGCCACGTCGAACTTGAACAAGCAGCAGGTTCTTATCCAGTCGGGCATCAGCCTGCTGGGTGTCGTGAATCAGCAAGCGGCACAGATTCTGTCGCTGCTCTAGAAAATGGGGGTCGCGGTCGGCGGACTGGCCTCGGAGCTTCCGCCGTAACCGATCGGTAAGGCTCGCTGAGCCAAGCCGAACGACCTCAATAAGCGTGCAATCCGGATCCGTACCTCCAGGATTGCCATCAGGGACACGTTCAGGAGCGGTCTAGGGGGGGACTGCTCTTGTCGGGGGGCGGTAGCGGGTCGAGGGTTCGCCCTTCGGCCCGCTGCGTCTTTTGGCGACACGGTGACAAAGAAGTGCGCTACTCGTGTCGGCTTCGGGCAAGCTGCAATCCAAACAACACCAGCCCGATGCCGGTCACGGTCTCGATGGCGCTTCGAACCTTCGGGCGGCTCAGGAATGAGCGGAGCACTTCCAACAGGCTGGCGTAGACGCTGAGCCAGATCAGGCCGAATGCGATATGGATGCTGGCCAGCAGTAGTGAGCGCAAGAACACGGGGTCATTGGGGCGGACGAATTGCGGCAACACCATCAAATAGAAGACGGCGACCTTCGGATTGAGTAGGTTTGTCAGCAGGCCTTCGAGAAATCCGCTCCGAATCGTGATCGGGGGTCGATGCTCCGATGCGGTTGCGGTCGGCCCAACCCGGCCGTCTTTCCAAGCCTGCCACAATGTCTTGGCGCCAAGCCACACGAGGTAGACGGCGCCAATTATTTTTACGAATTGGAACGCCTCAGCGGATCGAGCCAGAATCGCCGAAAGTCCCATCGACGAGAGCACCGCATGGATTGAGCAGCCGAGGACAATGCCCATTGTCGTGTACCAGCCGGCTGTTCTGCCGCCGCGAAGCGTGCTGCGCGTAACCAGAGCGGTATCGGCCCCCGGGAGCAGGGTCAGGCCCAAGGCAAGCAACGCAAAACTGAGAATCGTACCGTCCATTGACTTAGCCCCCTCCGGCCTGTGGTTGTCCGCCGTTTGGGCGATCTACTTCTTGCACCGCTTTTCTTGAATGAGTTTTCGCAAGTTGGCAAGCGTTCCCGTGTTGGCCACATCGTCCTTTCTTGCTCCGCCGCGGCGGGCGGTGATGACGCCGAAACGCATCTGGTCCAGTTGATCCGTGCTGTGCGCATCGGTGTTGATGACCAGGGTGACCCCGGCCGCACGAGCCTGGCGCACGTGAATATCTTTCAGATCCAACCGCTGCCAACTGGCGTTGATCTCCAGCATGGTGCGCGACTCGGCCGCCGCCTGCACGACGCGCTCCATGTCGAGTTCCATCGCGGGGCGCCTGTTGATCAGCCGTCCGGTCGGATGGCCGATGGCGCAGACGAACGGATTCTCCATGGCCGCCAGCGTCCGCTGCGTCGGACCGTCCTTCCCGGATTTCGCCGCACTCATGCCGGAATGGACACTGGCGACGACCCAGTCACAGGCGGCAAGGATGTCGTCCGGGTAGTCGAGTGATCCGTCAGCCAGGATGTCGCATTCGCACCCGGCGAGCACGGCGATGCCTTTGATTTTCTTGTCCACAGCGCGGACATCCTCAATGTGCTGCCACATGCGCTCGATGGACAATCCGTTGGCGATGACCGAGCTCTTCGAGTGGTCACAGATGGCGATATAGTCGTAGCCCCTCTCCTTGGCCGCGAGGGCCATCTCTTCAATGGTGTTCCTGCCGTCGCTGGCCATGGTGTGCATGTGCAGGTCGCCGCGGATGTCGGCCAGTTCGACCAGTTGCAACGCCTTCTCGTCGAGCTCCAGTTCCCCGCGGTCCTCGCGTTGTTCCGGCGGAGCCATGGGCAGGCCGAGCCGGGCATAAATGTCCGCTTCCGTGCGGCCCGCGATGCTGGATTCGCCATCAAAGAGCCCGTACTCATTGAGTCGCCATCCCTTTCGAACGGCGAATTCCCGCACCCTCACGTTGTGTTCCTTGGAGCCGGTGAAGTACTGGAGGGCGGCGCCGTAGGATTCGCCCGGTACGACGCGAAGATCAATCTGAAGCGGGCGCCCCTGCTCGAGCTCGATGGTGATGGAGCCCTTGGTATCACCCGAGGCCAGGACACGTTGCACGCCTTGCAACTCCGTAAAGGTCCGCACAATGTCCCGAGCCCGGCCTTCGGTCGTCTCGCACACGATGTCCACGTCACCGATGGTCTCGCATCCACGACGCAGCGACCCGGCAATTTCGGCCCGGACAACGCCGTCGATCAGACGAACACGATCGAGCACGGTCTCGGCCAATGGAAGGGCGACACCCAGCGGTGTCCGTGCCGCGCTGCTCTCCAGGAAAGTGATTCCTTCGGCGATCTTGCGGACGGAAGCAGCCCCGAAGCCGGGCAATTCGGCCAGTTCCCCCGATTCGATCACCCGCCGGAGTTCGGTCAGATTTCCCACGCCCAGGCTCCGATGGATAACGCTCACCTTCTTGGGTCCCATGCCGGGAACGTCCAGCAGCGTGAGCAGGCCGGGCGGAAACTTCGATTTGAGCGAATCGTGCTCCTCGAGGCGGCCCGTGTCGAGATACTCCTGAATGCGTGCGGCCATGCCCTTGCCGATTCCCGGAATCGAGGTGAGCTTCCCCTCGTCCGCCCAGGCCTGCAGGTCGCCTGTGAAGTCATCCAGGCTACGCGATGCCCGGCGAAAGGAGCTGATGCGAAAAGTCTCCGCGCCGTCGATCTCGAGGAGATCGGCCGTTTCCGACAATAGGCGGGCAATATCCTGCTGAAGCATGGGGCTGATCCGCCGACGCGCTCCCCGCGGGTCGGTCCAGGTAAACGTGTTGTTACGCATGCGTGGCAGCGCCGATGTTGGTATGCTATCGCGACCGTGGAGAAATGGCCACGCAGGGCGGTTTGGAAAGCGGATCGAGAGCAGGTCTGCAATTTCGGGGAGTTTCGGGTCAAGCGATGGATCGCCGGGCGGCTGTTCAAAGCGTTCTCCTGGGCATGCTGCTTCTTGTCCTGGGAGGTTGTGCGGGACCGCACATGCCCTCGGGGAACGCGCCGCGCATCGGACGCGTCTATTGCCTGCGGGGCCTGATGGATGTTTTCTCTCTGGGATTGAACGATCTCGCCCGGGAGCTGCGTAAAGAGGGAGTCCGGGCGGCGGACATGAGTGGTTCGCGGTGGCGGTCACTGGCCGTCGAACTCGAGGCGGAAGCCGCGAACGGGGAACCGGAGGAGCCGATCGTCTTGGTGGGGCACAGTTATGGTGCCGACAACGCCGTCCGGCTCGCGTGGCGGCTGAAAAAGGCGGGGATCGACGTGGATCTGCTCCTGCTGCTTGACGCCACCGCTCCGCCGCCGATTCCCGACAACGTGATTCGCTGCGTGCATTATTACAAGCCAACAGTGTTGGGCGCGGCCTGTCCCATTTGTTTCGCGGGCAATCCCGTGGTGCTCGCCGCGGGAAACGAACGTACCGTGCTGTTGAATACGGTCATCTCCCGCGAGACGCTCGGAGCGGATGCCGTGGGAGTCGGCCACTTCAACGTCGATGCGGCACCTGCGATTCATCGTGCCTGCGAGCACGAGATCATGGCGATATGCGTTCTGCGGTCGAGCCGGGCGACGCAGGGACCGCACAAACCGGATGATGTCGCCGCGCCGGTGGAGGAGCGAAGCGGATCGTGAGTCCCCTGCCCGCTTACATCGTCGGGTGCGTCGTCCTGGGCTATTGGGGATGCGTGGTCGTGAAGATCTTCCGCGCGGCACGGAAGGGGAAATCGGTTGCGCGCGTTTTCGTTCCCAGGCAATCGTTGGAACAGGGACTGTGGACCCTCTGGATCCCCACGATTCTGTGCTGGATCGCTTTGCCCTTCGTCATTCCCAACCAGCATACCGAACGGCGATTCTGGCTGGCCATGATTGATCTATCGGCGGCGCCCCTGCTGGCGGAGCTGCTGCGCTGGCTGGCGGCCATTCTGGCCGTGGTCATCCTGAGCTTGTCGATTTACTGCTGGCGATACATGGGGCGGTCGTGGCGGCTTGGCGTGGATACTTCGCAGAAAGTGCTGCTGACGGAAGGCCCTTTCCGATGGTCGCGTCATCCGATTTATTCGTTGGGTCTGGCCCTGATGGTGTGCACCGTTGTTGCGGTCCCGGCGCCGGCCATGTTTGCGGTGGCCGTGGCCCATTTCACGCTCATTCATCTCAAGGTCCGAGTCGAAGAGCGGTTCCTGCTGGCCTTGCACGGCGATTTGTATGAGAATTACCGCAGGCGAACCGGGCGATTCGTGCCGCGATTCCGCATGGTTCAGCGTCTCGAGCCCGCGCGCGATCCATAACGCTCGCGCGTCGGGGAATGCAGGGGAATGATCACCGACGAACCAAACCGTGGTCCGGAGTGGACGCCGCTCGAACCGTTTCAGCGGCTCATGCTGCTGTGGCGCTCGAATCACCCGTACAACGCGGCGCATTCCCTGCTCCTGCGCGGCCCCGCGGACGTCAATCGATTGCGCGTCGCGGTGAGCGCCGTCTGCCGGCAAGCGGGCATTGGTCTATTCCACCTCGATCCCTCGCAGCAGCGCATCGCCTGGGATCGGCTGGATGACGATCCGCCGATCCAGATTCGCGCGAAGTGCCTGGACCCACTCGCCGCGCTAAGGGGCATTCTTGCGGACGAACTGAATCGCGCCTTTGCCGCTACCGGCGGGCATCCGTTACGCTGGACGGTTTGCGAGTCCCTCGACCGGGATCAGCACCTGCTCATTCTCTGCTACGATCATGTCGTGGCCGATGCGTTTGCCGTGCAGGCGCTGGTCGCCGGGGTGCTTCAGAAGTACGTGGGTGTGGAAGGCGCTTCGTCCGCTTCGGCGCTGACTACGCACGTGCCCGATCAGAGAGGGCATGTGGCGCGCTCAGACAATGGGCCGATTTCGATAATCCGCGCCGGTGCCAGGACGATGCGAGGCTACCTGAGTCTGCGGTACGCACACCGCATGCACGAAGCACGAAGCGGTGGCCTGGACACGGGCGTGGTTACCCATTCGCTGTCTGCCGATCGCGCCGGATTCATTGGCGGGAGAAACCACCGGGGTGTGCCGGGCTGGAACGATCTGTTCCTCGCCGCCACGGCCGTAGCCCTCGCACGACTTACGCCTCAGCGTCGTACGCATCGCCAGCGACGGGCGCTGGGCCTGGGAACGATCATCAGCTTGCGGGAGCGCATTCAACCCGGCGCCACCGTAGACTTTACCTGTCTTCTCTCCAATGCAACCGTGCTCATTCGTCGCCCCGACGCCGAGCCGAGGGCTGTGCTCAACGAGGTCATGCAGTGCACCAGCAAGCTCAAGGCCCGGCGCAAGGCCTGTTCATCGTTCGAGGCGTTTGCCGTTCGAAGGATCTGGCCGATGCTGCGCATACGGGATGATCGCGCCGGCTACCGCAAGTATTATCCTCTGTGCGCGGGCGTGAGCACGGTGGTGGTGGATGACCGCTGGTACGGCGGCGTCACCGACCGCGTTCTCCGAGTCGTGCGATCCTGTCCTACGGGCCCGGCGCTGCCGCTGGTGCTGGCCCCGACGATCCGAGGCAATCGCGTTGAACTCTCCCTGACCTACCGCCGGGCGTGCCTGGACGAGTCCGGTGCGTCCTCGCTCCTGGCGGAAATCGCCTCGGTCCTGGCATTGCCCGAACTGGGTGGGCTGACGCCGCTGATGCGCCAGGCCGCCTCACCGTTGGGCAGAGATTCTCATCCGGTTCCCGGTGTGGCGGAGTTAGAGGACAACCACGCCGCGCGGGGGATTGGCGGGTGAAAGAGAAGGCGGACAGCAATATCAACATGCGCCCGGGAGGACTCGAACCTCCAACCTACTGGTTCGAAGCCAGCCACTCTATCCGATTGAGCTACGGGCGCTGCGGCGGGCCGACCTTACGGCGGTCTTCCAGCCATACGGCGGCCGCCATTATACGCGCCGGTGTCGGCCCGGCCATACGCCGGCATGCGCTTGCCAGACGTGCCGTGGTCGGATAAGTTGCCCAGCCCGTTCAAACCGCGAGCGAGTCTTTCCCGGAAGCGGCTTGCGGAGCATACTGGACAAGCGGCGAGAAGGTTGCCGAGGCGAACCCCTCAGGAATAGCGATTCGTGGCCAGGAAGAAGAAGTCTGCGAAGGTCGAACCTGTTAAGGACAACGTAGCGGAATCCGCCGAGACCGAAGTCGAGGAAGAAGTCGAAGAGGTCGAAGAGGCTGAGGAGGAAGTTGCGTCCGAGGATTCGGGTGAAACCGAGCCGGAAGCACCCGCTGCGCCAACCGGCCGAAAGTCTCTGGGTGTCAAGGAAGTCATCCCGTTTCGCTGGAAGGTCATCGGCCGCAGCGGGGATGCCGTAGTGACCCTCTTCAAGGCCGTCGAGCGTGAGGACGTGGAAGCCCAGCACGAGCGGGCTCTCCGCGAGGGTTACTATACCGACCTCCGCATTGTCGAGGCGGAATTCAAGACCGAGCAGCCTCCCAAGCCGAAAGAGCCGCCGCCCATGAAAAGCGCACCGGAGAAGCCCAAGGCGGAGGAAGCCCCGCCCCCGGCCAGGAAGAAGACGGCCTCGCGCCGCAAGACCACGAAAACCGCTTCCAGCGCGGCAACCAAAAGCGCCAAGCCGAAGAAGACCGTCAAGAAGAAGACGGCGTCCAGGAAGGTGACGCCCAAGAAATCCGCAGCCAAGTCCACTGCGCGACGCAAGAAATCAAAGTAACGGCTACCGAAGGAAGGTAATCGCTCATCTCCCGGCCGGCCGGGCGGTTCAGGGCTCCGCCACCCACGCAGGCCGAACCAGGCCCGTCAGTCTCCGCGACCCGATGATGGCATCGGGCAGCCCCTCCGGCCAGATGCTCAGATTCACGCCGAAGTCGTCTTCGGGCTCGTCCAGCGCAAAGCTCAACGCGCTGAACCAGCGCGGGAATCGGCGGATCAGGGCCACGGTGAAATCCAGTGTTCGTCCGCGGCGAAGATCGAAACGCTCCCGGACGGCCAGGCTGTGCTTGTCCGTCAGGGCGTAACTCAGGTCCATCCCCAGGAGGTCGGAATGGCTTTCATCGATGAATCGGTAGCCGATGACGTACCGCAACCGCGGCGAACGCTCCACGGCCACGGAAACGTTGAGAATGTCCAATTCGGCATCATTGACGTCGTAGTTCATTTCGCTGAGCAGGGCCGTGCGATCGTTGAGCCTCCAGATCGTATTCGAGTTCACGTAGTTGCGGGCGATGCTCTCCTCAGGACGGGAATACGACGTAAAACCGTTGGTCTTGTATTCGCCCGTCGCGTCGTTGAAGAAGCCCGTTTCCAGGTCCAGCGTGAGCACATCAACTTTCCTGCGCGTCTCGCCCCGGCCGCGATAGGTTTGCCAGCGCTGCCGCACGCCGACCTGCACACCGTCAATTTCGTCAATACCCTCCACGTTCTCATCAAACGCATAGAGTTCGTGCGAATCACGGTTGGTGTGGGCGGCCCACGCGGTGATGTCCGTTTTGATCACGTGCCGCAGTCCGTCGATGTCCCACAGCGCGGAGGTCAACTGGGGGTACGTCTTCCAGGCATACATGCTGCCGCGAACGCCGTACGTACCGAAGATGCGCTGCACACCGCCGTCGTCGGGGGTGTCGTCCCACGAGGTCTGCCGGATGGAGCCGAACGGCACTAATCGCAGTGGTCCGATGTCCAGGGGGGCTTCCAGTTCCTGACGACTGTCCGTTCGCACCACCGAACCCGATCCCACAAGCCGGCCGTCCCGCAGCAATTCCTGGAACGACTGGTCCATTGGGCGGTAGCGGACGAATCCCAGCCGGTTGGCGCTGTGCCAGACCACGCTGTCCCCGAGAGGCTGTCCGATACGGAAGTAGCCGAATTCGGGGAGCCTCTCGGTCTGCGTGTAGAAGTCCAGCAGGCGCGCCTGGAGGAGGATGGTAAACGCCCAGTTGTCGCGCTGCTTCTTCAAGTACAGCAGGGTCTCCTGGTCCTTCTCGTTGTCGAACTCATCTTCGAAGAATTCTTCCAGGAATCCCTTGTCGGAAATGTAGGACGCTTCCAGCGTCAATTGCCAGTCATCTTCCAGGTATTGGCGGTGGCGCAACAGGATCCGCCCGCGGGTGCTGCGCACCGGCTGCTCCTCGCGCTCGCGACCGAGGAAATCCCGCTGGTTGTCGGTCATCACGTAGCTGCGGAACAGCCCCATGTACTTGTCGCGTTCGTAGGTGCCGTCGATGCCGGCGGCGGGTCCGCGTTCCGAATAGAAATCGAGCGAGAACTCCGCATCGAATCCTCTTGGTGTTTCCAGATCGAGCAACTGGAAGAGATTCCAGTCGGTTTCGAGCTCGACCCCGAATTCGTCGCTGTTGCCCGTTCGAACGCTGCGGAGGGCGGTTTCGCTGGTGTCCACGCGTCCCCGGAGGGCGGGCCAGTACCCCACGGTCAGCCCCCCGACGTTGAAGGTGGCATCCCGAATCCGATACTCGCCGGTGCCCGGCGCCCCGGGGGCGCCGACGGACTCGAAACCGGGCCGGCTTACCAACTCCAGATAACCGGCGCCAATCGAGTAATGCGGCGTATGAAACTCGTCGGTAGTTAGAACGGCATGTGTCGCGGAAAACCGGTTGAAGGAAAGCTGGCGGATCTCCTCCGCCCGCACGTAAATAGGCACACCGCGTTCGGGAATCGGGGAACGCACGACAGCGTCAAGAATCATCGCCCGGTCGCGAACGAAATCGTAATACAGCCGGGAAGCGCGGATCAGGTTCGGGCCCTGGGACATCACCACGTCGCCTTCCAGGTAGACCGCCTCCACGTCGATATCGCCGAACCCCGTGGCGAGCTGCGGCGCGTCGGCCCACCCGGTCGTGCGACTCTCCGGAGATGTTCCCATGTCGCCGGGCGATTCGCCGCCTTCCGCTGCTGGCATCTCGCCTTCCCTCGTGGCCACGGGTACGCCGCCGAGCGCATCGGCCGGGCCCTGATCCCCCGAAGGGGCGGAAGCACTCGGCGGAAGGAAGACCACGACGTTGTCAGCTCGGATCTCCAGCAGCGTTCCCGAGCCGGGTTCCCCGCGCGACAGAAACGTCCCGCCGGTGACGGTGAGGACGCGCCGCCCATGGGTGGCAAACGGGCCGTGCAATTCCCCCTGTGCGCGAAACTGGATGACCGGAGGCGGGCCGGCCGGGACACCCTCTTCCCCACCGGCTTGGGTAACGCTCTGCACGCGCATGGCATGTGGCGTATCGTCCCGGTGCATCTCTTCGCGTAGTACGCGCCCACGCTCATAAAGCGGGCTGAACGTCGGACGATCGAAGCTGACCTCGTCGATCTCGATCCGAATCGGGCCGGTCGTTGCGGCGGTGACCATGAGAACCGGGCCGAATGTCACCGTGCCCGCCCACTCGCGGACCTCCGCGTCCTTCCAGAGGGCGATCTCCAGTCGCACATACGGCGTACCGTCGGCCGTTTCGGTGTTCAGCCAGATCAGGGCTTCTTCCGCCCGAAGCTCCTGTCCCCGTCCAGGCTCACCAATCCGCAGAAACGCATTGCCGATGACGTGGGCGATGCTCGTGCCGTCCTCATCTTCGGCCAGGTACGCGATCTTCCCATCAATCAGCACAGGCAGATGGGCGATGGAGGCGGGGAGCAGAGGTTCGTCCGTCCCGCCATCCAGTGGGACTGGAGATTGGGCGACGGCCAGGGGCGCGATAAGCAGAAGCCAGAGAGTGCCGAAAAGCTCGCGCCTTCGAGGCATGCAGCAACCGCCCCGCGGGAAGAGGGAAAATACTCGGCGTCGGGCGCTGTCAACCGCGCCGTGAGAGCGCCCGATCGCATTGCGGGTCGCAGTATAGAAGGCAGTCAAGACGTGTCAAACCAACAGCGGTTGTCGCGCCGACTGGGCTGAAAGGCAGCGCTCACGTCTCGACCGCTGAAGGCGGCGGCCGCTGCGCTCGGTGAGCTGATCGCTCCACGGATTTCCGGGGACGCCGCTTTTCCAAGCCTGATCGATGACAATTCCCACGCCAGAGATCAGTCGCGCGGACGCCGTTGGCAAAGAGGATAGGTGTCCAGCAAAGTACTAACGGCATGCGAACGTCCGATAGTACGACAAGCGCTCGAATTCGGTCGGAATGGGGATTCTGTACTGTTGTCTCTTTAACGCGCCGGTGAGATTTGCTACAATCCTGAGTTACCGCCTCCGCGCGATTTTGGCGGAGGCCGATTCTGTTCACTCGCCGTCCAATCCCCCATTGGGCGGTTCCCCAAGGCCCGGGCCACCCCACCGGGCCACTTTTTTTCTCGGTGCGCTGTTCGCCAGCGAGCGCGACGGTCAATGTTCGTCGTCCCCACTTGAATGTTGCGCTTCGTCCGAGGGCCCGCTCTCCTGAATTTGCACAGGAACGACACCCGTCCAGAGACCCTCACCGATGGCGGCCAGCAGCAACCCGGGAAGCGACAGGGTTGCGTAGAGCACCCAGACATCCGCTGCGCTGAGCGGCAAGTTTCGCCAAGCCAACGCCAATGCCAGCGTTAATACGATCGCCGGAGGTTCCAGCATGTTCAAGACCATGCCGAGTGTCAGCCGCAAGCCATTCCCGCGATCAGGCGGGGTTTGACTATCCTCGCGCTGGGAAACGCGTTTTCCGATGATCTGAAATCCAATCCCAAGGTGCGTGCCCAGGAGGAAGGTGCCGGCGGCCGCAAGGGGAGTCCAGATGCCCGTGGCAAGAATGACCGTCAGCACGCCGGCGTTATTGAGGAAGATCCCGGCGGCGCGCCGCGCGGTTGAATGACTCCGCAAAATCCCGGTAGCGACTCGGGAAATCCACCAGTCGACCAGTCTGACCAGCGGAATGCGGGGATCGCGCGCGACAGCATGGCCGGTGACCAAGCCCGAGAACGTCAGCAGCAGGCCCAGGAGAATGCTGGGACCGAGCTGCATGAGGGCATCGAGAGGAAACTGCATCCGAGCAGTTTGAAGGAAACAACCCGATTGCGAAACTGGGCCGCTGAATCCACATGGGCGCACGTTTGTAACCGCGGGCTTCGGGGATAAATCGGGCCCGTAACCGGTCCGTTGACGCATCGCCAAGCGAAGCAGACGATGCGTCCTACTATTTCACCGGCGGAGGCCGCCGTGCAGGAGCGCGAATCGGGCGCGGGTCAGGTCTCCCGCACCCGCTGGATGGTACGCCGCGTCGCGCCCGATTGCCTGACTCGTCAGTTGATCACCTGCGTCCTGGAATCCGGCCGACAGGAGCCGGGTGGAGGGTCTTTCTTGCCGCCTGGTGATTTAGAAATACTCGAGATGCCTCTCGATGGTCCGGGCGGGCGGGAGGCGCTGTGCCGCATCCTTTCGACACAAGGTCGCTCGCGGGAGCAGGTGGCCCGCGAAGCACAACTTATTGTGGATCGACAACGCTCTCGGGGCGAACGGTGGGGGCACGTCGTCGTCGTGCGCGAGGGCCGGGAGATGGTCTTCGCTGCTGCGGCGACGGAGACAGCGGGACGCGCCGGGCTTATTCTCGCCAGCGAAGAGATCTCCCGGGAGCATATCGAGGGGGCGGCCGGGTGCATGCGGCGCTTGGTCGAGGGGGGTCGCAACCGGTCGATTTCCCTGCTGGAGGTACTGGTCGATCCGAATCAGCCGCTGATGGCGGAGATTCTGGAGCAAGCCGGTTTTCGAAGGCTCACCGTGCTGCACTACATGTCGAGATGGGTACAACAGCCGGACCCGGAGGGAATTCGGGCGGAGGTTACTTTAAGTTGGACAAGCTATTCCGAAGACATCCGCGGGCTATTTCTGCAGGCCCTGGAAGCGAGCTATGAGGATAGCGGGGATTGCCCGGAACTGACCGGACTCCGACGAACGGAGGAGGTGCTCGCCGGACACGCCGAGGCCGGTCGATTCACACCGGACCGTTGGTGGGTGGTCCGGTCCGGGAACGACGTTGCGGGCGTTGCGCTGATCAACGAGCTGGAGTCGGCCCCGGCGAGCGAAGTGGTCTATCTCGGTGTCAGCAAGAAGTTTCGGCGCGGCGGCGTGGCCGGCGCAATGTTAAGACGGGCGTTGCAGCAGGCGCGGGGAAAAGGTGACAGAATCATGACACTTGCCGCAGATCGGCGCAACGAACCCGCATTGGCGTTCTATCGTCGCTGGGGCTTCGAGCGCAGCCTGGAGCGGGCCGCATGGATTGCAACGAATGTCGCGCCATAAGCTTGCGCTCCCCCGAGGGATGCGATGCACAGGAGAATTCCACATGCGGGCGTCGGTGGTGGAAAATCGGTGGGCGGTTCATTTTTTTTGATCGCTAACTACTTGCGCAGGCAGAGGCACCGAAACTTGAGGGAAATCCGCTATTAAAAAATCGTTGACGCAGCATTAAGAGACTGATATTTTCCGCGATCGACATGGCGTCAAGCGACGCGGCAACATGAACCCGTTCAGCCGTCGCTCAAGGCTTATCGTGCTCAGCGCCATTCATCCGTTTTGACAAATTCGAGTTAATCTGCGGTATCGGTCTTTCCGTGGAAAAGGAGGCCTGCGGTGATCACACGCGCCGATGAGGTAGTGTCTCAGATTGAAACGCGACTTGCGGACAAAATCGGCAGCCAGCGGCACAACGTCTGGTTCAAGAATTCAACGAGGTTTCTGCTGTTCGAAGACTACCTGCACATTGCGGCGCCGAACTCCCACGTGAGTCGCTGGATCGAAGATCACTTTGCCGACGCCATCCACGAAGCTGCGCAGGAGATTACCGGGCGGACATTCCATCTGGCATTCACGACGGATCCCGAGCTCGCTCGAACCCAGCCGGAGCGTCAGCCGGATCGTCAGTCGGAGCAGATCGCGGCGGCCGGTGACGCACCGGTTCGGGCCCCGCGTGGGGGAAGGACGTCGCTTCCGCGCGCGGAGGGTCCGAAGAGGCGCCTGGAGGACTTTGTGGTGGGTCCTTCCAACCGGCTGGCGTACGCCGCGGCGGTGAGCGTCGTGGAGTCACCGGGGGGCATGTACAACCCGCTCTTCGTTCACGGCGGGTGCGGGTTGGGGAAGACCCACCTGCTGCAGGGTATCTGCCTTGCGGCGGCGGAGAAGCACCCCGGACTGCGCTACCGGTTCGTTTCGGGCGAGGAATTTACCAACGATTTCGTTCAGTCCATTCGATCGCGGGAGCAGGACGCGTTCCGCGAGCGCTATCGCGATGTGGATCTGCTGGCCATCGATGACGTGCACTACTTCGCGCAGAAGAAGGCCACGCAGGAGGAGTTTCTCAACACGTTCAAGGCGATCGATGCCGGAGCCAAGCAGATTGTGCTTTCCTCGGATGCGCATCCCAAGCTCATCGGTCATCTTTCGGATCATCTGGTGAGCCGTTTTGTCTCCGGCATGGTCGTGCGGATCGACACACCCGACCTGTCGGTGCGGGCGGAGTTTCTTCGACGGCGCGCGGCCGTGATGAAAACGGATGTGAGCGAGTCGGTGATCAACTACATCGCGGAGAATTTCAAGTCGAACATCCGCGAACTGGAAGGTGCGCTGCTGAAGGTGGTGGCACAGGCGCAGGTGCTCAAGTCGCCGATCACCCTCTCACTGGCCGAGCGGGCGATCAAGGACCTGGTGCGTCAGACGGCGCCGGTCATCATGCTCTCGGACATCGAGAACGTGGTATCGATCTTCTTCGGACTGAACACGGCGGAACTGCACACGTCGCGCAAGTCGCGGACGATCGCCCTGGCGCGGGGCATTGCCATGTACCTGGCGCGGAAGCACACGGCCATGAGCTATCCGGAGATCGGTCGGTACATGGGAAACAAGAACCACTCCACCGTGATCCTCGCGGAGCGGCGCATCAGCAAGATGCTGCAAAGCAACGAGATGGCAAGCTGGCAGACGCCGGCGGGCCCGCGGCAACTGAACCTGGCCGTGCTCGTTGACGATCTGGAGGAGCAGTTCGGGCTGAAGAACGGGCGAGTTCATGCCCCGCCCGAGATCGCCGTGACGGGATGATCCCGCCGGGCGAAGCGCGACAAGCGTCATCATGCCGGTGCGGGGGCGTTCGTCCGACTTGACGCCAACGGCGGTGCGTCGGACGAACGCCTCCGGTGTTCACAATCCTCCACAGTTCAAGCCGGGTCGGTCACTTCACCCCATCCCAGCCTTGGGGTCTGGTCCTCCGTGCATTGCGTGCTTGTCGGAGGGATGGGAGTCGTTACAGGGATGAACCCCAGGTAACACCTTCCTGAAACATCGTTTAACCGGCGCAACTTCCCGTCCACAATTTCCAACCCGATGAATTCGGCGCACGGAGCGCGTCTTGCTGTCAGTGCAACTCCCCCGTCACATCGACAAACCCTCCGCTGTGCGCTGCGTATAGTCCTCGATATGGCGACTTCGGGAACGCAACAACACGAGCCAGGTGAAGGCCCACCCGCGGTGGCGCGGAGGGAGACGACCTTCGATGCCTGGCCGGTAACGTATTCGAGGAGACGTGAGATGAAGAAGCAGTATCGAGTGGTCGGGTCGGGAGCATGGAGGACATTGGGGCTTGTGGGGGTGATTCTCGCCTCAGCCGTATGGGTGGCGAAGCCCGTATGGGCGGGAACGACGGGAAGAGATGTGACTGCGGATGAGGCGATCCGCTACGCGGACGCACTCTCTGTCGCGTTCGAGAATGCGGCGGACAAGATCAGTCCGTCGGTGGTGACGATCAAATCGGTCAAGCACTTCAGGCCTGCGCAGCACTACGAGAATGAGTCTCCGGGGACGCAACAGGGCCTTCCGTTCAATGAGGATTTCCTGCGGCGGTTCTTCGGGGATGAGCTCCCGCGCGAACTTCCGCCCCAGCAGGGGGTGGGCAGCGGCGTCATCGTCAGCGATGACGGGTATATCCTGACCAACAACCACGTCGTCGCGGGAGCGGATGAGGTGACCGTGATGATGAAGGACGGGCGGGAAGTCAGCGCGGACGTCGTGGGGACGGATCCCATGAGCGACCTCGCGGTCATTCGCGTCAACGAGAAGTCGCTGCCCGCCGCGACCATGGGCGATTCGGATGACCTGCGCATCGGCGAGTGGGTCGTGGCCGCGGGAAACCCGTTCGGGTTGCGCAACACGGTGACGGCGGGCATCGTCAGCGCCAAGGGCCGATCGAATGTTCGTGTGGCCGAATACGAAGACTTCATCCAGACCGATGCGGCCATCAATCCGGGTAACAGCGGCGGTCCGCTGGTCGATCTGCGCGGGCGGGTCGTGGGCATCAATACGGCGATCGCCAGTCGCACCGGGCGTTACGAGGGCGTCGGTTTTGCGATTCCCGTCAACATGGCGAAGTCGATCATGGACAGTCTCATCCACAAGGGCCGGGTCGTGCGCGGGTGGCTGGGCATATCCATTCAACCGCTGAACGAGGGGCTGGCGAAGTCCTTCGGGTATGGATCGACGGAAGGGGTCCTCGTGGGCCAGGTATTACCGGACGGTCCCGCGGCCGATGCAGGCCTGAATGCCGGTGACATCATCGTGAAGTACGACGGGACCCCGATCCAAGACGTCAATCAGCTGCGCAACCTGGCGGCGGCGACCGAGCCCGGAACCAAGGTCAAGGTCGATGTGATTCGAGACGGCAAGACCATGACGCTCGGCGTGCGCGTGTCCCAGCGCGAATCGAGCGTGGCGATGGGGTCGACGAATGACATGGCGGATGAACTGGGATTGAGCGTGGCCGACCCCGATACGCGTGAAGCGCACGCGCTCGGCGTCGAGTCGGGAACGAAGGGTGTCGTCGTGACCCGGGTCGATCCGAACGGATTAGCCTACATGGCGGGCATCGAGCCCGGCAATGTCATTGTGGACGTGCAGGGCACACCGGTGACCAGCGTGTCCCAGTTCGAGCGGGAGCTCAAGGAACATGATCTGTCCTCCGGTGTTCGACTGGCGATTCGCTCGGGGGATATGCAGCGTTTCATCCTCCTGCAGAGCAACGGCAAATAGCGTCAAGAATTGCGGAGTCGTCGTGGGTCATTTCTTTCTGAAGGGAGTCATGTCATGAACGAGCAAAGTGTTGTGGGCGTGTACGATGTCCTTTCCAAGGCGGAACGGGCCATTGATGAACTGGACCAGTCCGGTTTTCCCATCAAGCACGTGTCGATCGTGGCGAAGGACCTCGAGAGCGAGAAGGCGGTGCACGGCTACGTAAATGCCGGCGACATCGCCAAGGGCGGCGCAGGGACCGGAGCCTGGTTGGGCGGTTTTTTCGGTCTCCTCTGGGGCGTCGCCTTCCTCTGGGTACCCGGATTCGGGCCCCTCCTCGTGGCCGGGCCGCTCTCGGCCGCGATTCTCGGCGGCCTGGAGGGTGCCGCGGCGGGTGCCGCCGGAGGCGGCCTGCTCGGCGCGCTGTTGGGATGGGGCGTTTCGAAGAAGCACATCCTCAAGTATGAGGAGCACGTCCGAGGCGGAAAATACCTGGTGATTGTGCATGGAACCGCTGACCAGGTCGAACGGGCTCGTGGAATGTTCAAGGCCACGGGAGCGGAAGAGTTGAATGTCCATCGCGAGACGAATGCGGCAGAACCGGTGCAAGCGCACGCAACGGCGTAGCCCGTTCTTCGTCGCCGCATCGTCGCGTTCCATCGTGCGAAGTACGGCGCGGGACCCGCGCCGTGCTTCGCCGGTCCATGCAACATGAGAAAGGGAGGCTGGAGGTATGCGTGTTACGAAGCATGAAGAACTGACCGGGAGCGACCCGCTGAATCTGGTGGCGGCGGACTGGGTGAAACGACTGGGCAGTCGCAACAGCGTGGAGAGGCAGCAGGCGCGGGAATCGCTTGTGGGGCTCGGGCAGGCGGCGGTGGGACCTGTGGTCGAAGCGCTGTCCTCGGAGCACTCGCTGGTGCGATGGGAAGCGGCCAAGACATTTACGGAGCTTCACGCGCCCGCGGCGGCGCCGGCATTGGCCCGGACCCTCGGTGACGAAGATCCCGACGTGCGCTGGGTCGCGGCGGAAGCAATGATCGGCCTGGGAGAAGCCGCCCTGCGTCCCATACTGAGAACACTTATGGTGAGTGCCGAATCGGCCGAACTCCGTGACGGTGCGCACCATGTGCTGCGCGTCCTCAACCGCAATGAGTTGGCGGATATCGTGGGTCCGGTGCTTGAAGCGCTCGAGCAGATTGATCCGGAACTGGCGGTTCCCCTCCGAGCGAAAGATGCACTCGCGAAGCTCAATGCGGTACGGTAGTTGGAGCGGAATCGTAACCGACAAGGGCACTTTGCGCACACCGGTGATTTCGCCCATGCCGTGTCAGACTTGTTCCTTCTGATGGTCGGGCGGACCGCCGTGCACCATACGGGCAGTCCCTTTTCATCAACTCTTGACGGCATCGCTGCGCATACTCGCCTGTAATCCGGATGACATCCTGATGACAGGAGTCCGCGCACAAACATTCCCGCGCAATAGCGAAAGTTGAAGATTCGCGGTTCTTGGCGCACAATCTTCGGTATTGAGACGAAGCGGTCTGTCTGACCATGCCGGGGCGAGCAGGCTAGCGATCGCCGCCAAATTGTGCACATCGCAAGAACGGCGCCGCAAGGATCCGATCGGCCCGGTACACAAGTCGCCTGACTGAGCTGGATGTTGTTGAAGTCGTGCTGGGAACAACCGGCCGTGCAAGATGCAAGGTAAAGAATATGCCTGTCGACCACCTGTGGTACAAAGACGCCGTTATCTATCAGCTTCACGTAAAGACGTTCTTCGATTCCAACGATAACGGGATCGGCGATTTTGCCGGGTTGACGACGAAGCTGGACTATATTCAGAGTCTCGGCGTGACAGCCGTCTGGCTCCTGCCCTTCTATCCTTCACCGCTCCGCGACGATGGTTACGACATTGCAGACTACAGGTCCGTGCATCCCGCTTACGGCAACATTCGTGATTTTCGCCGGTTCGTGCGTGCCGCTCACGCCCGGGGCCTGAAGGTCATCACGGAGCTGGTTGTCAACCATACGTCCGACCAGCATCCCTGGTTTCAGCGGGCCCGTCGTGCGAAGCCGGGATCCAAGTGGCGTAACTACTATGTCTGGAGCGACAGCGACCAGAAATACCAGGGGACGCGAATCATCTTCACGGATACGGAGAAATCCAACTGGTCATGGGACCCTGAAGCCGAAGCGTATTACTGGCATCGCTTCTTCTCCCATCAGCCCGATCTCAACTTCGACAACCCTCACGTTCTCGAGGAAGTCATCCGGACCATGCGCTTCTGGCTCGATCTGGGGGTGGACGGGCTGCGGCTGGACGCCATTCCTTATCTCTGTGAGCGTGAAGGCACGAATAACGAGAATCTGCCGGAGACGCACGCCATCATCCGCAAGCTGCGCGCGGTGATCGACGAGAACTACGACGGGAAGATGCTGCTGGGCGAAGCGAACCAGTGGCCCGAGGATGTCCTGCCATACTTCGGCAACGGGGATGAGTGTCACATGGCCTTTCATTTTCCGTTGATGCCCAGGATGTACATGGCCATGGCCCAGGAGGACCGGCATCCGATCACGGACATCATGGATCAAACGCCTGATATTCCCGAGAACTGCCAATGGGCGGTCTTCCTGCGCAACCATGACGAACTGACGCTGGAAATGGTGACGGACCGGGAGCGGGACTACCTGTGGAACTTCTATGCGGCGGACCGGCGCATGCGCATCAACATCGGGATTCGCCGGCGCCTCGCCCCACTGGTGGAGAACGATATCCAGAAGATCAAGCTGCTGAACAGTCTCCTGCTGTCCATGCCCGGCACACCCGTACTCTACTACGGCGACGAGATCGGAATGGGGGACAATGTGTACCTCGGTGACCGTGACGGGGTGCGAACGCCCATGCAATGGAGCCCGGATCGCAACGGCGGGTTCTCCCGAGCGGATCCCGCGATGCTGTATCTTCCCGCGATCATGGACCCGGTCTACGGCTATGAGGCGGTCAACGTCGAAGCGGAGAGTCGCAATCCGTCATCGCTGCTGAACTGGATGAGGAAAGTCATCAACATTCGAAAGAACCACTCCGCATTCGGTCGCGGAACCATCCGCTTCTTCTATCCCGGAAACAGGAAGGTGCTGGCGTTCGTTCGGGAGACGGAGGAAGAGAGCATTCTCTGCATCGCCAACCTCTCTCATGCGCCCCAGCCGGTGGAGCTGCGCCTGGGCGATTTCGAAGGCTGCGTTCCGATCGAGCTCCTGGGTCGAAGTCGTTTTCCCCCGATCGGCCAGTTGCCGTACTTCATTACCCTGCCGACGTACGGTTTCTATTGGTTCATCCTCGCGAAAGAGGCGGAGGCACCAAGCTGGCATGAACCGTTCGCGCCCTCCCTGCCGGAATTCCAGACGCTGGTGATTCCGCAGGGGTTCGCCAGCCTGATCGAGCACCAGCCCAGGGAAAGGCTCGAGCGGAAGATCCTGCCCGAATTCCTGGGCAACCAGCGATGGTTCGCGGCGAAGGATGTCGGGGTTGAGCGCGTGGAGCTGGCATCGGCCTCGCAACTTCCCCGCGATGGCGGCGGATGGCTCGTGGCGACGTGGCGGGCCAGACTGCGGAACGGCCAGTCGCAGCGCTATTTTCTACCGCTGGCGATCGATTGGGAAAAGAACAATGATGATCCCCTGGTGTCGCGACTGGCTTATGCGCTGGGTCGCGTGCGCAAGGGGGCGCAGCTCGGCGGGCTCTACGATGCGATCGCCGATCCGGATTTTGCGCGGCGGATCATTGCACTGATCCGCGGCAACGACGAGATCGACTCTCCGTTGGGGGGCTCGCTGCGTTTCCGCTCCACGTCTGCGCTGATGGAGCGATCGGACGACCTGGCCGAACTGGAGATTCGTCGTCTGGGGCGCGAGCAGAGCAATTCCTCGCTGCTCATCGGCGACCGCATGATCATGAAGGCGTTTCGCAAGGTGGAGGCGGGAGAGCATCCCGAGGCGGAAATTGGTCGTCATCTGACCGAAGTGGCACACTTCGAGAACACGCCGGCATTCTACGGAACGATGGAGGCCCAGGACGGGGACGGGTCCCACTGCGTCCTGGCGATTTTGCAGGAGTTTGTGCCGAACCAGGGCGACGGCTGGAGCTATAGCGTGGACTATCTGGACCGCCATCTGGAGGAAGCCGGGGCGCGGTCCGAGACCCCCGAGAACCAGGAAGAACCGCATTCGGCCTTCGAGTCGCTCGCAAAGACGTTAGGCCAGCGGACTGCCGAGATGCACCGCGCATTTGCCGTCGAGACGGACAATCCGGCGTTCCAGGCGGAGCCGGTCGGCGTGAAGGACTTGGCGCTTTGGAAGGACTGGGTGGTGCGTCAGGCAGGCGACGCGCAGGCAGCGCTGCGGAAATGTCTGGGGGACTTGGCCGACGATATTGCCGAGGAAGTCCGCTCCGTACTGGGCTTGTGGGATGGCATCACGTCAACGATCCAGGAGCTCCTACCGAAGCGCCTTGATGCTGCCAAGACTCGCTATCACGGGGACTATCACCTTGGTCAGGTCATCGTCGCGAAGAGCGATTTCTACATCATCGACTTCGAGGGGGAACCGGCGCGTTCCCTGGAGGATCGGCGGATCAAGCACTCGCCATTGCGCGATGTTGCGGGAATGCTGCGCTCCTTCAACTACGCCGCCTGGGCTGCATTGTTCGGACTGTCGGAGTCGCGTCCGGAGGCGGAGGCTGCGGCGGAGCCGTGGGCCATGGCATGGGAGGAAAGCACCGTGGCGGCATTCCTCGAAGGCTATCGGGATACCATCGGCGACTGCCCGTCGTATCCCGCCGATGAGCGCGATGCGGAGAATCTCATCAAGCTGTTTACCCTGGAGAAGGCCCTCTATGAGATCTGCTACGAGGCGGCCAATCGCCCGAGATGGCTGCGCATTCCCCTGAGGGGCGTTCAGCGGATTATTGTGGGCGGAACGAGCGACGAGGGCTGACCGATTCGGTTGGTTCGCTTCTCCAACCGTCTGCAGCCTGTCGGGTAATGCCAGCCGCGACGGCGGCCGGCACGCCGAATCCGGGGTGTGTGTATCAAAACGGCAACAGACCCGCAGGGTGGTCATTCGCTCGCCAGGCTCCTAGGATTCGCATTAAGCTCGATCCCGGGCCTGAGAGGGTATCCGTATGCCGCACCGAACTTTGATCGCCATACCGATTTTCAACGAGGAACGGTATGTCGAGTCCGTTCTCGATGAAGTCCGCCGCTACGCGGACGAAATCCTCGTGGTGGATGACGGCTCGACCGACGAAACCCCGACGCTGCTTCGCCGCCGCGAGGACATCCACCTCGTCACCCACGCCGAAAACCGCGGCTACGGAAAGAGCATCGCGGACGCCTTTTGCTTCGCCCAGCGTCACGGCTATGACTGGCTTGTGACCATGGACTGCGACGAGCAGCATGAGCCTTCCTACATTCCCCGGTTTATCGAAGCTGCCTATTCTGGCGGGGCCGATGTGATCAGCGGCACGCGCTATCCGGCTGGGCACGTCGCCGATCCATCGGTTCCATCGGACCGGCGTGAGATTAATCGTGTCATCACCGAGCGCCTCAACAGCCTTTTCCGGCTGGGAATAACTGACGCCTTTTGCGGATTCAAGGCCTACCGGGTGAGCTCGTTGAAATGCGTCCGGATTACCGTTCCAGGGTACGCCATGCCCATGCAGTGGTGGGTGCAGGTGTGGCGTGCGGGACTGCGTGTCGAGGAGTTGGCGGTCCGACTGATCTACAAGGATCCGACGCGTCACTTCGGCGGTCACCTGGATGACCCGGCCGTTCGTCTTGATCATTACCTGGCCGTGTTGAGTGCCGAGTTGAGGAATCCCGCGATCCTGCCCAGTTCGGGGGTGAGCTTCTTGCCGTGCCGCTAGTGCGATCGGCCGAGATCGACTTCTCCAAGCTCAAAGCGCCGCCCGGTCATGGCAGCGTGCTGGTCGAACCGGATCCGCGCCAGTGGGTCGACGCGGTCGCGAAGAATCGGCGGATGCTGGATGCGTGCCGCCGGCCGGTTGCGGGACGAACGATTGCTGAATGGCGGAGTCAGTTCCGCAAAGTGGCTGGCTTCGGCGACGGCGTTCCCATCATTGGATTGGGCCATCAGCCGGAATTCATTCACCCCGGAGTCTGGGCCAAGTACGTCGTCGCCGATCGGTTGGCAAGCCGTTTGGGCGGGGTCGGTCTGAACATTCTGGTCGACAGCGACCAGGTCCACACGTCCAGTTTGACGGTCCCCACGCTCGAGAGTGGGCGCCCCGTCGTGGAACGGATTCCTGTCTTCGACGCTCAATCCTCGGCGCTGTTTGAGCAAGTGCCCGCGCTGACGGGGAGGCGGATCGCGGAATTGCAGAATCGCATTCGAAGCGTGATGGGCGAGCGGTTTGAATGCACGCCCATGCCCTTGTTCCTGGAACAATTGGGACGGATGGCAGGCGCGGGCGACTGGGTGGAGCAGTTGGCCGGGGCGCGGCGGTCGGTCGAGGAGTCGCTGGGCGTTCGGGTCACCGACCGGCGGATCAGCTTCGATTGGTGCAACGCGGTGGCAAGGGACATGCTGCTCCGCGCCGAACAATTCGCAGCGAGCTACAACGGAGCCCTGGCCCGGTATCGGGAGGAGCATCGCGTCCGCGGCGCTCGACGGCCCATGCCCGATCTGGAGCATGGGGTCCGTGGAACGGAGGTTGCGCTGTGGGCTTTTCGGGAGCGCGGCCAGCGCCGCCGCGTCTTCGCGAAGAGCGACGGCCATCGAATCCGATTGCTGGCGGACGACGTTGTGATCGCGGAGTTGAGCGAGTCCGAGGTGGCCGACGGTGAGGCGGCGAACCTGGGGGAGCGTTTGGCGCCTTGGCGCATTCGTCCGCGGGCGCTCGCTTTGACGCTCTGGGCGCGGCTCATCGCCAGCGACTTTTTCATCCACGGCATCGGCGGGGCCAAGTACGACCGCATCAGTGACCTGATCTTTGCCGACTATTTCGACATTGAGCCTCCGCGGATGGGCTGTGTCTCGGCAACGCTATTTCCGGGCCTGGCGGAAAGCAGGCCTCGGGACGATGTACTGCGTGAGGTCAAGCAGGAACTGCGGGACCTGGATTGGAACCCGCAGCGGCACGTCTCGGACAAGATCGGAAAGCGGAATTCGGAGATTGCCGATCGGGAGCAGCTCGTGGCCGAGTCGCAGCGGCTGGCGCGGGAGGAGCCGGAAAACCGTACCCGGCGCCGGGAGATATTCGAGAGAATCCGATCCCTGAACGCCGCGTTATCCGAGATGACCGGGGACGAGCGCGAACGGCTGGAATCGCGGCTTGCACAGGTGGAACGACTCCAGGAGCAGTCGAAGATCACGCGAGGTCGAGAGTTCTTCTTTGCGCTCTACCGCACGGAAGATCTGCGGCAAATGATGGATGCCCTGCCCACCATCAACGATTTTGGGGTATAGTGCCGGAGTCAACGGACCACACGGCGCCGCAGGAGCCAGGGCAGCGGGAACGCAACTTTCGCAGGAGGACGCGCTTATGACGGATGAAGGCCAAGCCGGGCGGATTCACATCGACAGCGACTGGAAAGAGGAAGCAGCCCGGGAGAAGGAGCTTCTGGCGGAGAAAGAAGCGGAGGCGGCGGCGCGTGGAGCCGGTGCGGGTGGTGAGCCTGCGGCGTCGGTGATGGACATCATCAATGTTCTGGCGATGCAGGCGGCCGTGGCCTTGGGCGGGTTCCAGGGGCCGGGCGGTGAGAACATCCCGCCGAACATCGCCGCAGCCAAGCACCACATCGATCTGCTGGCTGTCCTCGAGGAAAAAACCAAGGGGAACCTGTCGGACGACGAGAAAAAGGTCCTCGGGGCGGTGCTCTACGAACTCAGGATGCAATACGTTCACATGGTCAAGGGGCCGCCGCCCGGATCGGCTGAGTCGCCGCAGGCCCAGGAATGACGTTGGGGGGAGTCCCTGGTTTAATCTCCAGGGCAAGCTGTGCTTCGGACCGGCAAGCGGTCGAACGTGGCGATTGCAACAGCGCCAGGCGTCGCCTTCATCGGGAACATCCGCGCAGGCTGAATCCTGCGGCTCGCTACAGATGACTGTCACACACCAAAGCGCACCGATGGTTCAATGATTATCCCCATTCGTACAGAGGCGGCGGTGCGGAAGGCGCCGCACGCGAATCACCTCCTGATCGGCCTGAACCTGCTGTTCTTCTTGCTGTTCAACAGTGGGATTCTGGGGCAGTACCGGGAGCGGATGTCGGGCTGGCTGGAGTTTCACTCGGCCGCGCCGGCCCTGCACGAGTTTTTCACCTACCAGTTCATGCATGCCGACGTCTGGCACGTCGGGGGCAACATGCTCTTTCTTTGGGTATTCGGCAACGCCGTCAACGGCAAGATGGGCGACCTGCCGTACCTGTGCTTCTATCTCTCCGGCGGGGTGTTCTCCGCCTGGGGGTACGCGGTGAGCAAACCCGAGTTCTTCACGCTGATCGGCGCCTCGGGTTCGATCGCGGCGGTCACGACGGCCTACCTCGCCCTGTTTCCGCGAAGCCGGGTGACCTGTGTTCTCTGGTTTCTGGTCATCTATGTGTTCGAATTGCCGGCCATGGTGCTCATCGGGCTGAAGATCATCGTCTGGGACAACATCGTCGCGCCGGGGATCGGGGGCGCCAACCAGGTGGCCCACGGTGCGCATCTCGCGGGCTACTTCTTCGGGTTGGCCGCGGTGATCTTCCTGCTCCTTGTGCGGGCGCTGCCCCGCGATCAGTTCGATATCGTGGCACTCTGGAAGCGCTGGAACCAGCGGCGGGCGCTGGCGGCGGTCATGGCCAATCCGCAGTCGGTGGAACGGGCACAATACGGCGCGCTGGGTCGGGTCATCCCGGAAAACGCCAAGCGTCGCGCGGAGGAGGATCAGCACCTTGATCGAATCTCGGCCGCGCGGGAGGCCGTCGCAGCGGCCTTGCTTCGGAGGGACCAAGAGGGTGTCGTTCGCGCCCACGAAGCACTGCTGGGATTGGACGCACGACAATGCCTGTCGGAGCGAGATCAGCTTGCGGTCGCCCGCGTCCTGTACGAGCAGCGCCGCTTCCAGGAAGCGGCGGCCGCTTTCGAGCGATTTCTCGAATGCTATCCGCAGTCCGTCGAGGGCGGGAGCGTGCGGTTGCTGCTGGGGATCATTTTCGCTCGTGATCTAGGCGATCCGACGCGCGCCGAGAAGCAGCTTGCGGAGGCGGAATCACTACTCCAAGATGAAAGTCGCCGCAGGCAGTGCGCGGAATGGCTGCATCAGGTACGGCAATCGCTGGGAAACGGCAACGGATAGTCGAGGGAAGTTTCGTTCGCGCAACCGCAGAAGCACACACGGAAATGACTGAGGCGAAAGACGAACGCGCGCCGATGAAAGAGAGCGAACAAGCCGGATCTCACTCCAACGAGGTGACTATGAAAGAGCTCGCGTTCGTCAACGGTGTTTTCGTGCCCATCGAGAAAGCCGTCGTCTCCGTCGAAGACCGCGGTTTCCAGTTCGGCGACAGCGTCTACGAGGTGGTCGTGGCTTATGACGGTCGTCCTTTCCTCATTGAACCGCACCTGCAGCGCCTGCGCCGCAGTTGCGACGCGATCGGCCTGAACTATCCGTTCCACAAGCGCCCGCTGGAGCCGATCATCGCCGAGGGTATCGCCCGGCGCGGGGAGGGGGACACGCTTGTATACATCCAGCTTACGCGGGGGGTAGCCCCGCGCGCGCATGGGATTCCCCAGGGGCTGGAACCGACCCTGGTCATGACGTTCCGCCCGCTCAAGCCGGTGCCGGAGGAATTGCGCCGCCGCGGCATGCGACTCAAGGCCGTGCGCGACGAGCGCTGGGCACGCTGCTTCATCAAGGCGGTCACGCTTCTGCCCAACGTCCTGGCCAAGGATCAGGCCTTGCGCGAGGGCTACGACGATGCCGTCTTCATCAGCCCTTCGGGCGAAGTTCGCGAGTGCACCGCGGCCAACATCTTCATGGTTCGCGACAGCACCTTGTTTATGCCCACCCGGGATGTGTCCGTGCTCCACGGGATCACGCAGCAGTTCATCATGGAATGTGCCGAGGCCATTGCCGTGCCCGTTCGCGAAGAGCGGTTCCCGGCGTCGGACCTTTTCCGGGCTGACGAACTCTTCCTCTCCAGCACGACGCTTCAGGTCCTGGGGGCAACCTCGGTGGATGGCAAGCCCGTGGGCGACGGAAAGGTCGGCCCCGTTACGCTGCGCCTGCACGAGGCCTTCAGGGAGCGATCTCGAGCGCAGAGCAGGAAGCTTGGCGCGTAGGGCGCGCTGAACCCGGCACCGGCGTTTTCGAACAGTCCATTCGTACCTGGAAGACTGGATTACGGTTCGTTGTAGGCGATGGTTACGGCGTCGCCCGGGCCGATCCCGCGCGCCTCGAGCTGCCCGGCCGGTACTTCCAAGGCATACAGGACGGGCTCAGGGGGGACATGGGAATCCAGGGTCTGGGGCTGCATCGTATCGACGGATGCGATCGTGCCGTCTTCTCGAATGAAGGCGATGTCGAGCGGGATCAGTGTATTCAGCATCCAAAAGGACGGGACGATGGGGTGGTCGAAGACGAAGAGCATGCCCGCGTCTTCGGCCAGCTCCGTGCGCCCCATCAGCCCTTGGCGTTGGGCCGCGGCGGTGGCGGCCACCTCGACCGTGAAAATGTCGTCGCCGATCGCGATGCTCGCCATGGGTAAGCCCTCGCCGCCGGTGTTACCACCAGTCAAGGGGACACAGGCGGGCGAGGCCATCGCGACAAGAACTGCCGTCAGAACTGGAATCGGATAGCGCATTCCGGAATCTCCCTCGCGGTTTCCGCGACAAGGGTACGCCCACAAGTCGCGCCGGGCCAACACCTTCGGTTTTCGAACCCGCGACAGGCGCGCGTTCGGGTGCGGGGGGCGGCCATGGATCGCATCGGGAGTGTAGCACGATCATCGCGCGGGCGGCGATTGCGTTGTATGAGTATGTCGGGCGATTCCCGCGGGATTCCGTCGGCTTGTGGCGACCTCGGAACAGGCCTATAATCGCAGGATTGGCGGGCCGGCAATTGCCCGCACCGCAAGTGTTCCAAGCCCGAGATGATGATCCGCGGAAGCGTATGAACTCCGTAACCGACGTGGAAACAAGAGCTTCCCGGCCTGGCGGTCCGGACGGAATGCGCACGGCGGCACTGTGGCTGATCGGCGTGGCGCTTTCGGCTCTGGCGGTGACGTACGCGGTGGATAAGCTCGGCGGCGGGGCGCCGGTGCTGGATAGTCGGGCCTGGGCCCAGCCGGTTGCCAGCGGCGGATCGCGTGGCGTATTCGCGTTCACCGGGCAGATGACCAAGAACACGTTTGGCGTGTACGTCGTCGACGTGGACGCCATGACCATGTGGGCGTACGAGTACGAGCCGCAGAAGAGTTGCATGCGGCTGGCTGCCGCCCGGACGTGGCGATATGATCGGTACCTGGAAAACTACAACAACTGCGGACTGTCTCCCGAGGACGTGGAGCGAATCGTCGAGGAGCAGCGCCGCTATCGGATTGAGGGAGCCGGCGAAGACGTTCAACAGGAACCCTGACGAGGGATACTGACGAGACATGGCGAAGACGTTTTACTCTACAGACGAGGCGGCCAAGAAACTTCAGCGGTCGACGGACGGCATCAAGACGCTGGTACGCGAGGGCAAGCTGCGCGAGTTTCGGGACGGCGGGGCTGCGGCGTATAAGGTTGAGGATGTCGAGAAGCTGGCCTCAACGTTGCCTCCGGCACCGCCGCCGGATGCCTCCAGCGCGTCCGCCAGCGGGGAGATCGTGCTGGAGCCCGCGGATGATGGCGACGAACTGGATACAGGGCTGGGCGGAAGTGACGTGCTGAGCCTGGCTTCCGCAGAGTCGGAGGACACGGCTGCGGGGCGTCCGGGTGCGAAGAAGGAGGCCTCGACCGGCGGGACATCGGTTCCTTCTGCGGGCATCAACGTTTTCGACGACGACGAACTCGACGAAATGGTTGATCCGCTGGCCCAGACCGCGGTGACCGACGTGGGCGGACTCGGGCTGGAAGGCAGCGGCAGCGGCTCGGGGATTCTCGAACTGACGCGCGAGAGCGACGATACGTCGCTCGGCTCGGAGCTGCTGGAAGAGATCTACACCGACAAGGACGAGGAAGCGGAAGAAGAGGCCGAGCCCGCCGGCGAAGCGACGCGCGCCGGGATGGATGAGGCCCTCACCGAAGTTGCGGAGATCGGCGAAGAAGAATCGGCGGAGCCGGTTGCTGCGCCTCCCGCCGGCGGCAAGGCGGCCGCCCGCACGCGGCAGGCGGCATATGTCGGCGAGGAAGCGTACGCTGGCGATGCTGTTTCCTCGGCATTGACCGCGACGATGGTCGTGGCGCTGGCGGTTCTTTGGGTTGCGGCGCTGGGCGCGACGGCAATGTTGCGTGGGTTTGTGCCCGGTCTGCTGACGACGGTCTATGCCAATCTGGTGATCTTCGCCGGCGCGGCGGTCGGCGTGGCCGCGATCGCCGCAGGTATTACGTTCTTCGTGGTGAAGCGGTCGAAATAGGATTTCGCATTTGCGGCCGTGCCGGTCCCGCGCGGAATCCGGATCAGGTGGTGCGGTCGTCATTTCGCTGGTTGTCATTGCGGCGGGCGTTGCGCAGTTACGGGTGTGCGGGAGAGGAATGGCCCGCCACGGGACATGCCGACGCAACGCAAACTTGTATTCAGGGGGCAGATCGGGAATATCCTGGGTTATTTGGAATTGAGGCGTTCGAAGGATGGGAGTCGTGGCGATGCGAAGAGGGTGCTTGCTGCTTGGATTGGTCGGCGTTCTGGGGTTGGGATCCGCGTCGGGTTGTGTCAGTCTGGACAAGTACCGGCGGCTGGATGCCAGCCTTCGCAACACGAAGGCGGAAAAGGAGGCACTGGCTCAGGAGCTTTTCGATCTGCGGCACGGGTCCGGGTCGCTTCGCCAGCAGATCGACCTGCAGCAGCGGGAGTTGGCCGCCAAAGACGAGCTGATCAACAACCTTCGCGAGGAGACCGAGCTGCTCAGCCAGTCACGGAAGGTCGCCCTCCAGCAGCTCGAGGACATGCGCGGCCGGCTGGGCAGCGTGATCATCTCCGGTCCAAAGCTGCCGCCCCAGCTCGACAGCGCGCTGAAGAATTTCGCCCAGGCGCATCCCGGCGAGGTGGAATATGACGCCGAGCAGGGGATCGTCAAGTGGAAGTCCGACCTGTTGTTTGCTCTGGGCAGTGACGTCGTCAAGGATTCTTCGATGTCGGCACTGCGCGGCTTCGCCGACGTGCTCAAGTCTCCGGCTGCCGCAGACTTCGAGGTCGTGGTGGTGGGGCATACGGACAATCGTCCCATCGCGCGGGCGGAGACCCGCGCTTTGCATCCCAGCAACTGGCACCTGTCGACGCATCGGGCAATCGCCGTAGCGAAGGTCTTGAAAGAAAGCGGCTACGATCCGGCGAGGATCGGGTTGATGGGCTATGGCGAGTATCGCCCCGTGGCCGACAACACGTCGGAGGCCGGCGCGCAGCAGAACCGGCGAGTGGATGTCTACCTGGTGCCGCGCGGATCCGTAGGCCGCGTGGCCCGCGCGGTGGACGTCGATGCCGGCATGGCGCATTCCGAGCAGCAGCCATCCCCGGGGAAGTAGGATAACGACCGGCGGGCCTGACGGGGCACGCCGTGGCTCAGCGCGTTGAGGCCGAGCTGAGATTCAGCATGATGCTGATCGGATTGTGGTCCGAGCCGGTGGTCTCCACCGATCCCTGGAGAATGTCGAACGACCCGGGTACATATCGCTCCTTCAATGCCGGGCTGAGCAGCAGGAAATCGATCTGCGTGCGGTAGGGTTCGCGGTTGTAGGTAACTCGGTTTTCGTCCGGCAGGGCGGAGGCCGTATCGAACATGGCCGTCGAGCCGGAACCGAGGATGGTCTTCAACGTGGCGCTGTCCTGCGTGTCGTTGAAGTCGCCGCAGAGAACGATGCGGGCGTTGGGGTCATCGGCCAGCCGGGCATCGAGTACTTCCCGTACTTTGCGTGCTTCTGCAATTCGGATCGGTTCCGCGTACTTCCGCCCGTCATAATTGCTCTTGAGGTGGACGACCCAAACTTCGAAGGACTCGTGTCCCGGCGGCTCGATCCGTACGGACAGCAAGTCCCGTTCGAAGGTGCGCGTCTCTCCCGCGCTGGGGAATCGAGCATACTGGTAGCTGGTGACCGGGCCTACGGGGAGTCGCGAAACGAGCGCCACGTCGATGCCCCGCGGGTCGGGCCCATCCAGAAGCACGACATTCTCGTAGCCCATATCGCCGAGGAATACGTCGACGAATCGCTGGAGGTATCCGCGGTTCTCCACTTCCTGCAGGGCGATGACATCGGGGTTGATCCGTCGAATCGCCTCGGCCACGTGCTTCATTTCGTCGCGGGACTTGGCCGGCGTCGTCTCGTCGCTTGTGTAAGGGTCGTCCACGTCGTCAAACAGGTTGAGGATGTTGAACGACGCGACCTTGAAGCCGGCTGCGGACGTAGCGCTCCTGTTGGCAGGCGGCTCGAGTTTCGGAAGCGCATCGAGCACTTCAATCTGGCCTGGTTCGGTGATGCGAATCTGGGGTCGGCCGGCGTAATCGGAGATCCATCCCCGGACGCGGACGTTCTTGCCGATGTAGGATTCCAACGGTTCGTCGAAACGTCGGGCAACAGGCTCTGCGATGGCAAGCTCGAAGTAGGGCTGGTCTTCCGGTCCGAAGGAAAGAAGGTTCATGCGACCCTTGCGCACGAACCCGGATACCTGCCCATGAACGAACGCGATCTCCCCATGAAACCGGCCGGCGTCCTCTGCCATGATGCGGGGGCGACCCTCGTCCGCACCGATGGGGGACTGCGAATGATCTGTGGCCAAGGCCACCGGGGCGGCGAGCAGAATCGACAACACCAGACAGGTCCGGGAAGATTGCATGCTTTGATTCCTTTCCAGAGGCATTGACTGAGACCTTCCTGCAATTCGTGGCAGCCAAGCCACCCGCCTAGGGCAGGAGCGCGCTCTGCAAGGGAGGTGTTCCACACTGGGCTGCTGACACCGGGTCGCAGATGTCACATGGTACCACCGGATCAGGGTGGGCGTAGGGATAAAACTCGCGACCGCTACCGATGGAGAATGCATTGACCACGCGGAGCACGTCGCCACCGGTAACCGTGCGGTCCGGTGCTTCTCCATTTACGTCCGCCCAGGTAAGGGGGGGCGGCGATGCCCCGGCGGCGACTGCCAGGAGGACGGCGGAGATGTCGAATCCGCTCACCGCCCCGTTGGGGGGCTCCCAGGCATTGGCCGGCGTTGGGGGGACGGTGGAACCGTTTCCGGCGGCGCTGAACATTCCCACGACATCCGCCCAGAACCGGGAATTGGTCGGGCGCTCGGCCGTGGAGACCGTCAACGGGGCGGAGAGATTCACGCCGTCGAACGTCGCCTGGATTTCGTAGGTTTCGTCGGTGGCGATCAGGCAGCCGCCGACGTGAATAACGGGCAGCGCGGCGAAGTCGGCGAGAGGCGGAGCGGCGTCACTGACGAGAAAGGTCAGTCCCTGTCCGGCAATCGCTGCCGGTGTCGTGCGCGGCGTGCTGATGAACCATGAGACCTGCGAGTCGACGTGAGTCACGAGGTAGCCGTGACTGATGCCTGCGAGCGTCGGGGAAGGGGAGAACGAGATGTATCGGTTTTTGAGCGCGGCGTGCGGGTAACCGTTGGCCGGAAGGGGCGGGGCAAGCGATCCGTTCACGCACCCGACGCCGGCAATGCACGTTTCATCCTGTCCGCAGAGTTGATCGTCGGGCGTACCTTCGCACCGGTCGAGGGCTTCGTTGCAGGTGTCGTTGATGGTGCAGGCAATACCGTCGTCCGAGCAGTCCGGGGGAGTACCCGGCTGGCACCCGGCAAACAGATCGCAGGTTTCCGCTCCGTCGCAGAACTGCCCGTTGGAGCAAAGGGCGTCGTCAACATCGTGGCGACAGACATCGAGATTCTCGTCGCAACTGTCCACCGTGCACGCAACACCGTCATCGCAGGTCTCGGGCTGGCCTGCGATGCAACCCTGGAGCGGGTCGCAGACCTCCGAGCCGTTGCAGAACTGGAAGTCGTCGCACGCAAAGTCGTTGGGCGTATGGTCGCATTGGTCGAGCGACTCGTTGCAGGAATCGGCCGTGCAGGGGATGGCATCCGTGCAATCGACGGGGGTGCCGGGGCCGCAAACGCCGGCGTTGCAGATCTCCTCGCCGTCGCAGAAGACACCGTTGCTGCAATCCTGGTTGTTCAGGCAGCCGCCGGAGATGGGCAATTCGAGATCCAAAACGACCGGCCTGTGGTCCGAGGCGACAGAACTTGCCACGCTCGGAGCGGAAAAACCAATGAGTTCGGCGGGGTAATTCCCGCCGGGGATCGTTGCGGAGTTGAATACGAACTGGCGAATGACCGTCACGATGTTGTCCTGGACGGCGATGTAGTCGAGCTTGCTCGAGCCCAGCGTGTTGCGGCTGCCGTTGAACACGTCGGTTGCGGAATCGTAGGTCATGTCCGTACGGTCGCGATCGGTTCCATCCGTGCCGCCGAGGAACTCGGCCTGGGTCAGCCAATCCGCCGGACCTCGTCGGCCGTTGTTCTGCTCGTCTTCGTTCCAGTCGCCACCGAGAATGACCGGCGTGTCGGCATTCGGGAGTATCGTGGCCTGGGGGCTGTCGGAAATACGGCTCCGCGGATCGGGCGAGCCGAGTCCGCCGCCGTTGTAGAAGTAATCGACGAAGTAAGCGACGTTCTGCGCGGCCTCGAGCCGGTCCGCCAGGTCACTCGAACCACTGCCGGATTTGAGGTGAGCGCACCCGACGATGAGATCTCCCTCGTAGACGAGGTCTGTCAAGTTCAGCTCCGCGAACATGAATCCGCGAATGCCCCCGTTGCCGCCGGGGGCATACAAATCGGAGAGAATAAAGGGGATGTCAGAGTACTGGCTGCGCGTGTCACCGTTGAGGTCGGCAAATGGGAATGCGCTGACGATCACGTTGCGGTTGTATCCGTCGGTGCCATTGCTGACGAAGATATAGGGAAGATCGTATCCCGGGGCGTATTTCTGCACGTACGCGGTGACGCCCGACCCTCCGTGAAAGAACTGATCGATCACGGTCGTGAGCGTTGAAACACTGTCCACGCCGTTGAAGGTCCCATTGTCGCCCGCTTCCTGGAGCAGCAGAACGTCGGGTTTGATGACCGCTACGATGCGCGCCAGGGCCGTCCAGGCATTGAACCCTTCCGTTTTTGTCGTGCCGGATCGAATGTCATCCTGAACATTCCAGGTCATGACGCGGACATGATTCGGATCGGACTTGGACCAGTCGCCGGACGATGGATTCCACCCCGCAGCTCGTGGCGTGAGAAACCCGGCCACGGCCATGATCGTAAGACAGGCGGAGACATATCGTTGCGGATACGCGAGACGTGAAGCGGTCATTCCCTGGGGTCCCCCAATTTCTGCATTCGCTTGTTCTGTACGGGCAAAAAAAAACAAGGTGGGGAGCGACCCATAAGGCCGCTCCCCACCTGGAAACCATCACATCACGGAGTCAGCGCGGACTCCAGCGGCGGAGCCGGGCAGACCGCCGGAGTCGGCGGCGTGGGTGCGTGAATGACCGTGGGCGTCTGGGGATACGCGTACGGATAGTACTCGCGTCCCGAGCCGACGCTGAAGGCATTCACGACGCGGAGTACGTCCGGACCGATGACGACGCGGTCGGTTCGCTCCGGATTCACGTCACACCACGTGAAGTGCGGTGCGGACGGCAGCGAAGAAACACCCTGGAGCGTGGCGGAAATATCGAATCCGCTCACGTTCCGGTTCGGCGGCGTCCAGGAATTCGCCGGCGTGGGCGGCGTGGTCGAACCGTCGCCACCGGCCGAGAACCCACCGACAACGTCAGCCCACAGACGGGCATTGGCCGTGGTCGGGCGGGCAGCCGTGTAAACCGTCAGCGGTGCGGTGAACGTCAAGCCGTCCTGCGTGGCACGCACCTCGTACGCACGACCAACGGCCGCGTCCGCATCACCCGGGGCAATCATGCAACCGCCAACGTGAACAAAGGGCAGCGCACCAAAATCAGCCAGAGGCGGCGTGCCGTCCGAAACAAGGAAGGTGAGTCCCTGTCCGGCGATCGATGCCGGCGTGGTACGTGGCGAGCTGATGTAGTAGGACTGCCCGCTTCCGACGTCCGTAACCTGATAACCGTGCGGCAGGCCGGCGCTGGCCTGGTCCGGACGGAAGGAGATGTACCGCTGCTTCAGGGCGCCGTGCGGATAGGACGTAATGGTGCTGGGCGTCTGAGCGGGACGGGTGATCGAACCGACGTAGAGGATGGCGCGATACTCCTGGTCGTTGCTTCCACTCAGGCTGCAATCGAATTCGTACATACCGTTGTCGTCCCAGTCGTACGTGATCTCGGCATTGATGATCACGCCACCGAGGGTGCGAGGATCGCGGGCGGCCAACGTGGCGGGATCTTCGTTGCCAACGGCCACGCCGCTGATGTTTTGCGACCAAGCCGTGCCTGAATCAATTGAATTGCTGTCCGCTAAATTCATGAAGCCGATCTGCCATCGGCGATCCGAGTTGGCGCCTCGGAACGTGAAACCCTGCTGGAACACACGCTCGAGATCGTAGCCGAAGTTGTCCTTGTCATAGACGGCGCGGATCAGCGCGGTATCAAACGGGTCCATGGCGCCGAATGTCTCGGTCGCTGCAAGGAACCAGATGTTGCCGGCCGAGTCCATCATGGGAGAAGTGAAGCTCGGACCTTGGGGCGTTCCGCCCGTCACCTCATAAAGGAACCCAAGGCGACCCACCGGCGTGCCCGCAGGGCTCGGTCCGTCGAGAATGGGCTTCCCGCGGCTGTTAATGATGTCGTTGAAGCCGGCCATGGTCCATTCCGAGGAGCCCGTGTCGCAATTGACGCGAGCAACAGCGATGTAGTGGCAGGGCCAATCGTAGGGCGACGCCGAAACCGCGAACGGCTGGTCGACGACGGCCGCAACGAGAAGATTGCCGTCGGCATCGACGCCCAGAGCGACCTGGCTGTTCCCACCGCGGAAAGCCACCTGGGAGTGATAGTGGTCGAACTCGTTGACGTCCGGAGCCTGGGTCAGGTTGGTGAATTGTTCGCAAAGCTCACCCGCTGGACAATCGGTGCTGCCGACGAAATCGAAACAGGGTGTATCGAGGTTGGCGGTTACGGTGCCGTCACAGAAGCCGGACTTGTTGTCCTTCACCACCGCCGGAAGTATGAGGTTGAGCGTTCCCGTGACTTCGCCGTTGGCGTCGAGCCCGACGACGTTGATACGGTCCGTCAGCCCGGCGGCACTACGGCCGAGGTGAGCGGCAACGCCCGCCGTCGAGTTGAGCCAAGCACACTGCTCATGCGTGTAGCCCATGCTGCCGCGCTGATCCACGACACCAGCGGCAAAGTGGCTTGCATCCTTGACGATCGTGGTATTCGTGGTACCGCGGGCGTACTCCGTTCCGGAATTCAGCCCGAAGTAGACCGGAGGCGAACTCCCGGGGAGGATGTTGGGACCGCCGTAGGTGACCTGCTGACAGGTCCCGACCACACAACTCGGAGCGCTGACGACGTCGCAGACAGCACCGTCACCGCAGCGACCTTCGGTCGAATTGCGGATGAGCCAATCGGTTGCGCCGGCATCAGCCGTCGACGGTGGATCGCAGGTCATGGCCCCGCAATCGGCGTCCTCGTTGCAAGCGGCGCCTGTCCCTCCGCAACGGTAGTTGCTGGTGAGGTTTATCTTTGCGGGATCGCGGAGGGACATATTGACGCGAAGCAGGTTTTCTTCGGCCAGGCGAAGCTGACCACAGCCGTCAGCGACACCGAAATCGTCCGTACGGATGTGAATGTTGCCGGCGGCATCGACCGTGCCCATGCCGTACTGCGACAGGTTCGTGGTCGCGTCGCACGAGTTCGAAGCGGCGGCGATTCGCGAGACGTAAAGACGGCCTGGGTTCTCCGCCTCATATTGGACGATAGCACCAATGACACCGTTATAGCTGTTCGAAAACTCCGTAAACGCAACGGAAAATTGGTTGCCTTGCAGCCCGGTGAGATCTACCGAGCTTGCCGGGGCATCATTCTCCGCCGCGTTGATGCCCTCGCCGGCCGTGGTCCAAAGGTCGAACGTGCCGCTCAGCGCCGTATTGGTGAGCTGTGTGCGGCTCATCGACTGCGCGCCGGTCAAGCTGCCGAAGAAGGTGGCGTCGGCTTTGCTGGCCTTGATCAGCGGTGCGATGCCGAAACGTGTACCCCACGACGTGGTCAGGGGAACGAGGTCGACGACATAATCGTTCTTCAACTCGGTCGTATCCCAGGGGGATACGCCGTCGCCCGGTAAGCAGCCCGTGTTGGAAACACTGTCCTGCGCCCAGGCGGCGTTCCCGATGGCGGCAACAGCCGCCGAGGCAAAAACAAGATACACTCCCACCCGCTTCATTCTTTACCCTCCTGCTGAGTACAAACGAGCCTGCCATCCACCCCGCTACGGGATGACCGTGCCATTCTCCACTTCCGTTAGTCCCTGTCCGCTTGTGCCGTTCCTTACGATGCATCCCTTGGGATACCAGTAGTCAATTCGACGGGAATCGGGGTCGTTGAGAAGTTCAACGTGCCCATCATAAAAGAGCATGTTGAGCATACCCTTGTTATCCTGCGCGGAGCCATTGCCTGCGCGGGTGACGCGATGGCGATAAGAAAGAAACAGGTTCTTCCCCTTCGCCGGAGGTTCAACTGCCGTCGGTACGCCGTCCCAGTTCGGAGTCTGTGCTTTGACGCCGTAAGCGGTTTCGCCTGCCCACCAGGCGCCCCCGCTGGTAAACGCGCCAAAGAAATTTGGAAGCGGGTTGAAGTCGAAGTCCAAAGCGCCCTTGTCGTCGAGATAGCGCGTACCTTCGGCGATGAACACCTTGCCTGCCGGCGTTCCGATTCGATTCAGCTTGGAGACGTAGGTGGGCATCTCCACGTTGTCCTGGGTAGGCTCGGGCGGCACAAGGGAAAGGACCTTCAGTGCCGCGAGGCGAGCGTTACGTGCCAGTTCCTTGTTTTTCTCTTTTTCACCCCAGTACTGGAAAAACGCCGGCATCAGATAGCTGACGGGTGACCAGTGCTCGATCTCTTCGAAGTCATCCTTGTCCGGCGCAGACCCGTACAGAATGGACGGCAGATCCAGCAGCGCCGGGCACTTGTATTGATCCAAAAGAAAGGCAAAGCGATCGGCGCGGCGCGAGGGCAGTTCCTGGCTGTCGAGAAGCGGTGTCATCCAATCGAAACTCTGAACGGGCAGGATTCCCTCTCGAAATGCGTCCGCGGGCGAATGTTGGAGTCGCCGTAATGCGACGCCCGACGTATTGACGCCCGGAATCCAGTCCTTCGATACGTAGGAATAGTTGCCCAGACCCACGCCCCAGATGCGCTCCTGGGAGCCGCACACGACTTCTTTGGCGTAGCCCCTGGCAGCCTGCAGGCTTGGCAGAAGGATCGACACCAGCAACGCGATGATGGCGACGACGACCAGAACTTCGATAAGGGTGAAGGCGGTAGTATACCGCGGGGCCGGTCGCGCCGACTTACTGTTTGCGTGCCATCGTCGTCGTATCGAAGAACTTGTTCTCATCCTTCATCTGCTCCAGAGAGTCCCGGTAACGTTGGTCGATGAACTGCTTTCCATCGCGCACGGTTAAAGGGAAAAGACTTCGCCGGCCGGTATCGGGGTTTTTCAGCGGCAGAACGCCGGCGGCTTCCGCACGGGTAAGGTTGTAGACCTTGCCCGTCTCGACACATACGAACTCGAAGCGGCTCGGCAGTCCCGTCGAAGGCTTGCTCAACCACCACACGAGCAACAGCGCTACCGCGACGGCGAGGACGATTCCGCCGATGACTCGGATTTTTCCCGACATGTTTAGGCAATCTGAAACTCGGCGCGCGTACCGTCGTTGACCGCAACCACGGCCGCGCACAATTGCGAGTAGTGTAGCGACCACAGGAGCGGGGAATATGACGTGATTACTAATCTCACGTAAATCTTGCGCTAAGGAGAACGGACCGATTTCTCCATCTCAACAACTCACAATCGCGGGGTGAAATCTGTCGATCTTGGCTTCAAGCCGTCCAGGCTAGCGCATTTTTTACACAGCTTTAACTTTGTCCGCCCGCCTCGCTTTCGTACACTGATGGCTCGGCTAGGCGCGGCGCGCGCCGAGTCTCTTTTCCAGCGCCTCGCGAGGCGCTTGGAATTGGCGCGGAAGAGAGCGATCCGGAGGGGCACATCCAACGACGATGAATGAGCGGCGCAAGCGACGGCGTGTTCTGTTGGCACGGCGCGGCCGCTCTGTTCAAAGAGGCTTCCCCCGGCAAGCAAGCGTTACTGATTCGTAGCTGGTTCACGATTGGGGACCGAGGCGTCAGCAAAAGGGAGGGTTCTAATGCAAGGGACGGGTTCGAAGTACGGAAATCGGGCGACTGCGTTTGCAGGCGCGGTGCTTTGCGCTGCGCTGGCCGCACCGTCGTTCGGGCAGGTGATCATCAGCGAAGTCGTTGATGCGAACCTGTCGGGCGGTTTGCCGAAGTTTGTGGAGCTGACCAACGTCGGCTGCAATCCGGTTGATCTTTCGACGTACAGCCTGGTCAACTACAACAACGGAGGGACTACGGCGACGAACACTTATCCGTTGGCGGGCGTCCTGGCGCCCGGTTTCTCCTACGTCGCTTCGTACGAGAATGGTGACGGCCCGGGCGTCGGCGTGTTCTTCAACACGTACGGGTTCGATCCCGACGATTTCACGCCTGGCGCATCGATCAACGGTGACGACACGATCGTGCTGTTCGACGGCGCGACCATTGTCGACCAGCTCGGCGAGATCGGCGTTGACGGTACCGGGACGGCTTGGGAGTACTTGGATAGTTGGGCCCGGCGCAACGCCAACGTGCTGACGGGCAACGCCGGCGTGTTCAACGCGGCCGAGTGGACTTTCGGTGGACCCAACGCCCTTGACCCGGTCACCCAGGCTGACCTTCCCACCGTGACGTTCCCCGGTACCCACACGTTCGATGATCCGGGTTGTGCCCCGGTTCCTTACGCCTGCTGTGATCTGTTCACGGGGCTTTGCACGCTGGAGCTCGCCGCGGATTGCGCCGATCCCTTTGACGTCTGGACATTCGGTGAAACCGATTGCGGAGCGGTGGGTTGCACGATCGATGCCGGCGCCTGCTGCGATACGGCGACGGGCAATTGCGTCGAGACGCTGACGGCCGATTGCACCGGCGCGACCGAGGTCTTCACCCCCGGGATGAATTGCACTCAGGTTGACTGCACGGTTCCGACCGGCGCCTGCTGCCTGACGGGCACTTGCGTTGCGGACGTGACGGCGGCGGCCTGTGTCGCCAGCGGCGGTTCGTATCAGGGCGATGATTCGACCTGTGACGCCGGCTGTCCGGCCCCCTCGGGCGTGGTCATCAACGAGATGCGTATCGATCAGGTCGGTAACGACGACGACGAGTATTTCGAGCTCTCGGGCGCTCCGGGAACGAATCTGGACGGATTGACGTATATCGTCATCGGAGACGGCGCGGGTGGCAGCGGCACGATTGAAGCTGTTGTGGACCTGACGGGTCTGAGCCTTCCCGCTGACGGCCATTTCCTGGCCGTTGAAGATACGTTTACGTTGGGCGGTTCTCCGGACCTCGTTCTCTCGTCGGCCAGCAATGGTCTGAATTTCGAGAACTCAGACAACGTAACGCACCTCCTGGTCAGCGGATTCACCGGTGCCGATGGCGACGATCTGGACACGAACGATGACGGCATTCTCGATGTGGCTCCGTGGACGTCCATCCTCGATTGCGTCTCGCTGCTCGAGGGCTTCCCGGGCGATGCGCTGTATTGCGTCGTTGTGGTCGGTCCGGACGGCTCCTTCGTTCCCGGTCACGTGCTGCGTTGCGAAGACACGACCGGCAATTGGATCATCGGCCCGTTCGCCCCGACGGGCGCTCAGGACACGCCCGGCGTGGCCAACGGCTGCGGCGGTTGCTGCCTGCCCGATGCGACCTGTGCGAATATCGACGTGAATGACTGCACCGATGCGGGCGGAAGCTACCTCGGCGACGGCGAATTCTGCCAGAACCAGGCCGACAGCGACAACGACGGCTCGGTGGACGCGTGCGATGGCTGCCCGGCGGACGAGTTCAAGACCGAACCCGGTCAGTGCGGCTGCGGCAATCCTGATACCGACTCCGATGGTGACAGCGTTGCCGATTGCGTCGACAACTGCGATCTGATCGCAAATTCGGGCCAGGAAAACGGCGATGCCGATTCGCTCGGCGACGCCTGCGACAACTGCCCGGCCGTGGACAACGAGGATCAGGCCGATGCCGACGGTGACACGTTTGGCGATGTCTGTGACAATTGTCCGATCACGACCAACGAAGATCAGGCCGACGCCGATTCCGACGGCGTCGGGAATGTGTGCGATAACTGCCCGGACAATGCCAATGCCTCGCAGACGGACAGCGACGGCGACGGCAATGGCAACGCCTGCGACATATGCCCCGGCTTCGACGACAACGCCGATGCCGACGGTGACGGCGTTCCGGACGGCTGCGATCAGTGCCCCGGTGCCGATGACGGCCAGCAGGGCGCGACGGGCGATGACGACGGCGACGGCGTCATCAACTGCGTTGACCAGTGCAACGGCGCGGACGATGCGGTGTTCGCTCCCGGTTGTGTCGGGGCGATCCCGGCCGCCTCGGAGTGGGGCCTGATGGTCCTGGCGCTGTGCATGCTGGTGGCTTCGAAGGTGGCCTTCGGCCGCAGCGAGGTCTAAGAGCCCGAGGGTCTTAGCTTAGCTTTCTAAGAATCGGGGGGCGGGAGCGGCCGGATCCGGCTGCGTCCCGCCCCTATTGTTTCATGCCACCCGATTCCGGGAGGCGAGCGAACTGTGCGGAGCGCAGGTGGCTGCCCGCTTTACGTACGAACGGTTGCGGCGCTTATCCGAATCCCGTACCTTTCTGCGGCGAATTCTTCTTGTTGGCCGTGCCCGGTCGCCGAGTGCCGGCTTTCTCTTTCCACGTTTCTCTGGTCTTGACGGGCCCGCCATGGCACTCCGCGTTCGCTCGCATCACTTCGTCTCGCTGCTCGTGCTGGCGGTGCTGGTGGTGCTGCTGATCGTGCCGATTGTCTCTGTGGTACGCCGCGGATTCGAGGACGCCGGCGAGTTCACGCTGTATTGGTTCCGGGTAGTTCTCGAAGACCCCCTCTATCGGGAAGGGCTGGTCAACGGTTTAATCATCGCGGCGTCGGTGACGTTGCTCTCGTTGGTTCTGGCGCTTCCCCTGGCCCTGATCGCGGACGTTTACGAATTCCGCGGGCGAATGCTCCTTACCGCCGCGGCCCAGATTCCATTGATTCTTCCGCCTTTCGTCGGTGCTATCGGTGCGAAGGGATTGCTGTCGCGCAACGGCGGCATCAACGCCCTGCTGGCATCGTGGGGAATCATCGATCCCGGATCACCCATCGACTTCATGGCCTATCCGTTTGCGACGTGCGTCGTACTGGAGAGTCTTTATCTTTATCCGATCATCCTGCTGAACCTGATGGCGGCGCTGGCGAACATTGATCCTGCGCTGCGCGAGGCGGCGAAGGACCTGGGTGCCGGCCCGATTCGCCGTCTGTGGACGATCGTGCTTCCGCTCGTTCGCCCCGGCGCGTTTGCCGGCTGTGCCCTGGTGTTCATCTGGTCGTTCACCGAATTGGGCACGCCGCTGATGCTCGGTATTCGGAAACTGACGGCCGTGCAGGTTTTCGACGCGTTACAGACGACCCGTCCGGAAGGCGACGCCTACGCGCTGGTCGTTGTCCTCATGGTGGTCAGCGTAGGCGTTTATCTTGTGGGGCGGGTTCTCTTCGGCGGCGGTTCGGATGCGTCCATGTCCCGCGGGACGACGGCGGTTCCGCTGCGGCGCCTTTCCGGCTGGCGCGCTGTCCTCGCCTCCGTGCCGTTTATGGTCGTTTTTGTATTCGCCGTCATTCCCCATGTCGGCGTGATTCTGACGAGCCTGTCGCGATCAGGCATTATCGAAGCCAATCTCCAATGGATCACGTTCGAGCACTATGCTGAGCTGATCCGCAACATGACCACGGCATCGGAGTCGGCGGTGGGCTCGATGGCCGCCCAGAGTATCGCGAACAGCGCCGCCTACTCCGTTCTTGCGACGGGTATTGATCTGGTGCTGGGTTTGACCATCGCGTATCTCGTTGTGAGGCACGCGAGCCCGCTCACGCGGCTTATCGACTCCCTGGCGATGTTGCCCCTGGCGGTTCCGGGGTTGGTCATGGCCTTTGGATACTTCGCCATTACGCAGACCGGCCCGCTGTCGTTCCTCAACCCGCTGGAGCACAGCCCCATAACGATCCTGGCCATCGCCTACGCGATTCGGCGTCTGCCGTTTCTCGTTCGGGCGTGCAGCGCCGGATTGCAGCAGCTTCCCCAGGCGATGGAAGAAGCGGCGGCCGATCTCGGCGCAGGAAAGGTTCGCACGCTGGTCCGGGTCGTCATTCCCCTGCTCGCCGCGAATCTCCTGGCGGGCACGCTGCTGGTCTTCAGCCGTTCGATGCTGGAAGTGTCCGATAGTCTGCTCCTGGCGTTTGATCCGTCGTCCTATCCCATGACCAAGGCCATTTGGGCGCTGGCGGCAATTCCGCAGGACGGCGTGCAAACGGCATCAGCGCTGGGCGTCGTGGGGATGATTCTGCTTGCGGTGACGTTCGGAGGCGGGACCTTCCTGCTGGGGAAACGGCTGGGCGCATTGTTCCGCATTTAGTGGACCGGTCGGAGTGCAGATTCGATGGGTGTGTCCCTTACGGTCGAAGCAGTAAACAAGTCCTACGGAACGACGCGCGTTCTGGAGGGCATCTCCATGTCCGTTGCGCCGGGGGAAATTTTCTTTCTTCTGGGTCCGTCGGGCTGCGGGAAGACGACACTGCTTCGCCTGCTCTCCGGCTTCGCCCAGCCGGACCGCGGGCGCATTCTCATGGGCGATCAGGATGTGACCGGCTGGCCTCCGCAGCGCCGACCCACGGCGCTGGTGTTCCAGAATTACGCCATCTGGCCTCACATGACCGTGGCGCAAAACGTCGCCTTCGGTCTGCGATCCCAGCGGATGCCACGGGGAGAAATCCGCCAACGGGTGCAGGAATCGCTCGAAACGGTTCGACTGGGCGACCTGGGGGCTCGGCGCCCCAGCCAGCTTTCGGGCGGCCAGCAGCAGCGTGTGGCGCTCGCGCGGTCGCTGGCGGTGCGCCCGCGCATCCTGCTCCTCGACGAGCCCCTGAGCAACCTGGACGCGAAACTCCGTGACGATATGCGGATGGAGATTCGCGCGATCTGCAAGGAGGCGGACGTCACGGCCGTGTATGTTACACACGACCAAAAAGAGGCCTTGTCCATAGCCGATCGAATCGCGATCATGAACGCGGGCCGAATCGCGCAAGTGGGCGCGCCCCGGGAGCTCTATCGACGACCCGCGTCGAAGATGGTGGCGGAGTTTCTCGGTGATGTGAACCTGGTGCCGGCCACGGTGGAGAACGCCGAGGGAATGTGGATCAAGGTCCGCACGCCGATGGGCGTGCTGGCTGTTGCGCGCAACGGCGGAGAGCCGCCGGCGAAGCAGTGCATTCTGGCCGTTCGACCCGAATCCATCGTGCCGCTGAACGGTCAGTCGGCGATCAATGTCTTCCGCGCGGTTCTCGATGGGCGGACCTATCTCGGGTCGGCGTCGATCCTCATGTTGCGGAGCGGGGACACCGACCTCAAGGTGACCCGGCCGGAATCGGCGACACCCCTGACGGACGCCGACATCAACGGCACAACGTGGACCGTTGACCCGAATGATCTTGTCCTGCTGCCGCCATCCTGAAATACATCAGGGAGATTGCTGAATGAACAGAATTATTCCGCTAAGCTTGCTCTGTCTGTGCGCCGCCGTCGGTGCCGCCCGGGCCGAAGAGGATGAGCTGGTCGTCATTACGCCGCACAACATTCACATTCAGGAAGAGTTCGAAGCCGGCTTCCATCGATACCTTGGCAGGCCCGTCCATATTCGATGGATCAAGCAGGGCACCAGCGAGCTGATCCAACTGCTCGATGCCAAGGACAGGACCGATCCCGGAAAGTCCTTCGGAATCGATGTTTTTTTCGGAGGCGGCATGGCCGACCACTTGCTGGCGGCGTCGCGCGGCTACCTCTCGTCTGCGAACATTGACGACAAGGTGCTTCAGCCGATCCCCAAGGAAATCGGCGGTTACCACCTGCTGGATAATGACAAGCGGTGGTTCGCTACGGCATTGTCGACGTTCGGTATTCTGGTGAACAAGCGCGGACTTGAGACCAACAAGCTGCCGGCGGTTCACGCCTGGGCGGACTTGGCCGATCCGCGGATGGAGAGCTGGGTGGTCTTGGCAGACCCGCGCAAATCGGCGAGTGTGCAAGTCTGCTACGAGGCCGTGCTCCAGCAGTACGGTTGGGAAAAGGGCTTCGAGCTGCTCATGGAAATGGGCGGCAATTCGCGCCTGATCGCCGACAGCAGCAGCGGAGTCCCCAACGAGGTGGGAACGGGCAACGCCCTGGCGGGCCCGTGCATCGATTTCTACGCGCATGCGCGGATCGAACAGGCTGGTTCGGACATTCTGGGTTACGTCCTTCCCGAAGGCGGTACGGCCGTGACGCCCGACCCTATCTCGCTGCTTCGCAATCCGCCGCACCGGAAACTCGCCGAGGACTTTATCGCCTTCACCCTGAGTGACGCCGGGCAGCAGTTGTGGGTGCTTCCTCCCGGAACCTCGGGTGGACCATTGAAGCATAATCTATATCGCACGTCGGTCCGCCCCGATCTTTTTGAACGATTCCGGGCGTCGATTCCCGCGGATCGCTTCTTCGACTACACCCAGGCCAAGCCCATGGAGAAATTCGATCCGTCGCTTCACAGCGCGCGTTTGCTGCTGGTCTCGGAATTGATGGGTGCGGCCATCGTCGATCAGCACGACGATCTCGTGCGGGCGTGGCGGGCTCTCATCGCCGCGGGATTCCCCGAGGATGCGATGGCCGAATGGCGGCGCATGCCCGTGTCCGAGGAGAAAACCGGCGAGGTCGCCGCCAAGTTGAATGAAGGCGGGCGGACCACGCGCGACCTTGTGCGGGATTGGCGGCGTTTCTATCGGGAGAAATACGATCGCGTTCGTGAATTGGCCCAGCGGTAACCGGTCAACCGCCAAAGCACGAGCGGCAACGCCTCATTCCTGCGAGAGCCTGAAAGCGGAACCCGCGTGAAGTGTATGCTCTCCGGAACCCGACTCAGGCAGGAGTAACGGTTGACTATACGTTTGGCGCGAAGGCCTGCGCTTTGGAGAGAATCATGACCAGGACGCCCCTTTTCCGTGCCGGTTCGCACGAGAACTTCCGTGTCGTCGTCACCGGTCCGGTGGGCGTCGATAAGAAGCCCTTCCTCGAGCGGCTGGTGGAATACGCCGCGGGCCGGGGCCACTCCGCCCGGCTGTTCAACGTCGGCGACATGATGTACGCCGAAGCGCCGGATGTCGCACCGGGCCGGATTCTGGACGTCTCCCTCGGAAGGCTGAACACGCTGCGGCGGTCGGTATTCAAGGAAGTCCTTTCGCAGGTGCACACGCACGAAACGGTGATTGTGAACACGCACGCGGCTTTTCGCTGGAAGCACGGCCTGTTTCCCGCGTTCGACCACGACCAGATGCTCCAGCTCGACGCCGACCTCTACGTCACCCTGATTGACAACGTGGATGCAGTGCACGAGCGCCTCGACCGCGAGCACCACATTCGTCACACGCTCAAGGACATCCTCGTCTGGCGCGAGGAGGAGATTCTCGCGACGGAAGTCCTCGCCAACGTTATCCGCGGCCACGGCTCGTTCTACATCCTGGCCCGCGGCGAGGAAGATCTCTCCATGCTTGCCTTGTACCGCCTGATCTTCCATCGCCACCGCAAGGTGTACCCGTCGTTCCCCATGACCCACATCATGTCGAATCCGCATCTTCGGGAGGAGGTCAACGAATTCCGGCGCGTGATGGCCGAGCATTTCGTCGCCTTCGACCCGGCCGACCTGGAAGACAGTCACCTCCAGAAAGCCGCCTCGGAAGCCGCCGCACAGGGCAAGGAGACGATGACCGTCAACATCAACGGCCGGGACATGACGTATCGCGTCGCCGATGTCGTGCAGGTGGCCAAGGATATCGACGCCCAGATTTACGCCCGCGACTTCAAGCTCATCGAGCAGTCGGACATGATCGTCAGCTTGATTCCGGCGTTCACGGATGGCAGGCCCTGCCTTTCTTCCGGCGTCGAGCGCGAGTTGCAGCACGCCCACGAATGCACCAAGGAAGTGTTCGTGGTTTGGCGGTCGCCTTCTGAGCCGTCGCCGTTCGTTACCGAAACGGCCACGAAGGTCTTCCGCAGCGTGGCCGAGGCGATGGAACACTTCCTCAAGCGCGGGTATATCGAGGACATTCAACTGCCGCTCACCGCCCAGACGAAAGCGAGGGCATGATGGCGCCGATCGAATCGGCCGACCGGGCAACCTTCGATTGGACCGGCTGGTCGCCGCAGGAAGTGGCCACACTGGTTTTCATCGTTCGCGACGGGCAAATCCTGCTCATTCGCAAGAAGCGGGGCATTGGTGCCGGGAAAATCAACGGACCCGGTGGGCGCGTGGAAGACGGCGAAGATGCCTTGGCATGCGCCGCCCGGGAATTCGAGGAGGAATTGCTGACCAGGCCCATCGGCCTCGTGTGGGCGGGCGATCTTCGATTTCAGTTTACCAGCGGATTCTCCATGCTCGTGCACGTGTATCGTGGAGACGGCGTGGAGGGCGAACCTTGTGAAACGGAGGAGGCATCGCCCATGTGGGTAAATCTCGGTGAAATTCCTTACGACGCCATGTGGGCCGATGACCGATTCTGGATGCCGCGGATGCTTCGCCGAGAGACCTTCCGGGGTTCATTCATTCTCGACGATGATCGCCTTGTACACCACTTCTTCGAGAGCAGCGATGCGACAGGCTGATTCTCCGCAGACCCGGGTCATTTGAGCGCCCATCGCCAGATCGCTCCATCCTCGGGATCCTGCACGGTTCCTTCCAGCGTGAATTCGAGCTTGCGCAGGATCTTCGTCGATGCATTCTCCTCGGGGAGTGTATGGGCGATGACGCGAGGTCTGGTCGGTGCGTGCCGCGCCACGTCGACGAGCGCCGCAGCCATGGCCGTGCCAATGCCTCGGCCTTCAAAGGGTGGAAGTGTGAAGTAGGCGATCTCCACGTTTCCCTGAGCATCCGGACCGTTCTTGAATGCACACGTTCCGACAACCTGCCGGGCCACGGCGTTGACGGCCCAATACGCACCCCACGGCTTTTCCCGGGGCGATCTCGTCAACATGATGGCTGTCTGGTCGGCAATCTCCCGGCAGGTGACCTTCAAGTCTCCGAATGTGACATGACAGCTCCTCTCGAATCGGGCGGGATCGGCCAGGATCAGAGACGCCGCCTGAATATCCAGGTCAATGAGCGTAATAGGCGGTTTCCGGATCATGGCGTTCTTCGCGAAAGTGGATCTCGGCTAACCTGCCGTGTCGATGATCCGGACCCTGCTCGGCGCATCTCCGGGCGATTCATCCAGAATATAGATCTGCATCTTCGGTAGGATCTCTTCCAGCGTCTGCAGGAGCATTCGCTGCCGCAGAATGCCCGGGCTGCGGTGGTATTCAACCAGGATGCTCTCGAAGCGATCTGCGTCTCCCCGTGCGCGGCTGACGCGCTCCTTGGCGTTTGCAAGCGCTTCCTCCCGCGTCTGCGCCGCTTCACCGCGTGACCGGGGGAGAATCCGGTTGGCCTCCGCGACGGCGTAGTCCACGGCCTTCTCACCGTCTTTCTTGGCGCTGACCACGTCCTGAAAGGCGTCGATGATTGCCCTGGGTGGTTCAATGGTCTCCACGTCGGCCGAGAGCAGTTGCACGCCCATGCCGTAGCGATCAAGACGTGCCTGGGCCGTTGTCAGCACCTCGGCCTGAAGGGCGGCCTTCCCCACCGTCAGCGACTGGTCCACCGACATGCCCGCCAGCGACTCAACGAGCGTGGCCCGGACGGTGTTGTGAACGATACGATTGGGATCGTCCGTCGAAAAAAGAAACGCGGGGGGATCGTGTATCTTGTACTGGATAACCAGGTTTGCCTTCAGGATATTGACGTCGCCCGAGAGCATATCCGAGTCCGGGCTGCGCTCGATCGCGTCCGGTTCACCCTTCGTGATTTCCTGCCGTTCGTCGGGCGTCAGGCCAACGTAGAGGCGACGAACCTCGGTCACGGCCGGCGTGTCCACCCGGCAGAAAGGCCACGGCAGGGCGTAGTGCAGACCCGGCTGCACGCTGCGATACGCCGGCGGAATGCGCCCGAACCAGCGAACCACCCCGCGCTGATGTGGCTCCACAAAGTAGGTGCCGCTCAGCGCGTAGATGACCACCCCTGCGAAGCCGGCGACCACCGCCCACCGCCTCCAGGAAATCCGCGCTGCCGAATTGGATGTTACGGGTTCCATGGGGGACAATCGCGTTATCGCGTCACGTTCTCATTCTTTTCCTGTTGCCTGTCGGTATTCGCCCGCCGCGCCTCACTCGACATCGTTGCGTCGGGTGCCGGCGCGCTGGATGACGTCGCGTCACCCGGTCTGTTGAGCAGTCGCAGAAACGCGCTGCCGCCGGAGAGCACCGCCACCGTTCCCTGAGTCAACGTCTTGCCATAGGCCTCGAGCGTCCGTGTGAAGGCGTAGAAGTCGGGATCCTTCCCGTATGCTTCGGCATAGATTCGCGCGGCTTCGGCATCGGCCTGCCCCCGGACCCGCTGGGCCTCTTCGTAGGCGGCGGCCAGGATTTCCGTCCGTTGACGATTGGCCGCGGCACGGATTCCCGCCGCCTGCTCCTCGCCTTCGGAGCGGTACCGTGCGGCGATCGTCTCCCGCTCGGCGCGCATGCGCTCGAAGACGTTTCGACGGTTCTGCTCGGGGAAGTTGATCCGCTGGATCTGCACATCCACGATATCGAGTCCGTAGGCCTGCTCGAGCCGCGCGGCGCAGGCCTCGCGAAGCCCCGCTGCGAATTGCGTCCAGCGCCGCGTGGCGGAGTCGGTGGAGATCAGCACGGAAAAGTCGTTTCGACCCAGAGCGGCTCCGAGCTCTGACACGACGATATCGCCGATGCGCGCCGCAGCCGACTCGGTATCACCCATGGTCTCCAGGAAGCGCAATACGGCGTCTCCGCTGTGGCGAATCCGCCAGCACGTATAGGTCGTCACGACCACGTTCTTGCCGATGCCGCTCTGTTCGTCCTGCGTGAGATATTCCCGATCGGGTTGGTCCGGTCCGGGGTTCTCCAGAATCATCAAACGGTTGTCGAACCGCCGCACACTGTCGACAGGGAACGGTGCCTTGACGTACAGGCCCGGCTCGACGATCGAACGGATGGGCTCGCCGAAGCGCATCTGCACGGCATATTCGGTCTGGTCGACGACAAAGAAGCAGGAGACGGACTCAGCCAGGATCCCGGCAACGATCGCCGCAATAACAATGATGCGCATGGCCCTTTACCTCCCGCGTTTCGCTCAATTCTCCATGAACGGTTGAGCGCGACGCAATTCGCCCTTCTCAACGAACCATATTTCGACTTCGCCGCCGGAATCCGCGGGCGGCTTGATGTATTTGCGAACGCCGGGCAACACGCTCTCCAGCGTCTCCAGCTCCAGGCGCCGCCGCGTGACTTCCGGTGCCCGGGAATAGGCTTCCAGCAACGCTAGGAACCGATGGGCTTCGCCTCGTGCCGAGCGAACGAGGGAATCGGCCTGTGCCGCCGTCTGCTCACGCCGTTCCACAGCCTGGGATCGCGCCAGCGGCAGGATCCGCGCCTCCATCGTCCGCGCCTGATCGACGTAGGTTGCGCGGTCCTCCAGCGCGCTGGCCACATCTCGAAACGCGGCGTGGACATCGGGCGGCGCGTGCGCATCCAGCATCCGAACGGCGTCGATGCGAATTCCGCTGCCATACGCCTCCAATCGCTGCCGGCTCAAACGTTCGATGTCTTCCTCGACCTGCCCGCGCCCCACGGTGAGCACGCGATCCACGGGTAGACCGCCGACCACCTCGCGAATCGCAGCCAGCACGACGCCACGAACCAGTGCTTCGCGTTGCGCCACGGCGAATTGATAGTCGATGACGGCGTCCGGCTTGGCGCCCCAGTGCACCGCGACTTGAACGTCGGCGATGTTTTCGTCGCCGACGAGTTGCCAGCCCTCGGTGAGGTCCATGGCACCCGAATCCGGCTCAAGCGGTACACCCAGCGTCAGGCGCCGCGTCTCGAGCGATCTCACCCTATTCACCCGGTCAATGGGGTATGGCCAGGCGAAGTGCAGACCGGGCTCCAGACCAATCCGCTGCACCGCCCCGAAGCGACGCACGATGCCCGACTCGCCGGCGCGAACTACGAAAATGCCGGAGAGCGCGTACCCGGCGAGCGGGGCCACGATTGCGATTCCCAGCAGGCGCCTCGGCGTGAATCGCACCGGAAGCCTCGCGCTCAGCCAGGAACTGAGCCGGGAGAGATAGCGCTGCCGCCGCGCGGCTCCGAGGCCCATGATCAGGAACAGCAGCGCCCCGGCGGTCTTGAGCCATGCGGGGACGAGCGGCTCGTCGAGTGGACGGATCGAAAGGTCCCAGCTTGAATTGGCCAGCGTGTCGTTGAGCACACCGCCCATCAGCAGCGAAACGACCACGATGGAGGCCAGATAGATGACGATTGTCCGCGTCCCCAGCTCCTTGCGCAGCACGCCCAGCGACCCGATATTGGTGGCCGGTCCGACCAGCAGGAAGACGAGCGCCGCGCCGGGATTAAGCCCCTGGGCGATCAGTACGGCGGCAATGGGGGTGGAGGCTTCCGCGCAAACATACAGCGGAACGCCGATCAGAACCATGAGCAGCGATGCCTGAAACGGCCCGCCCGCGATGCGCTGGAGTACGTCAGGCGGCAGAAATACCTGGATCGCCGCTGCGACCACAATCCCCACGAGCACCCACGCGAAGATGTCGTCGAAGAGGTCGACGAACGCGAATCGCATGCCCTTGTCGATTCGCCCTCGCAGACTTTCGCCCGCCGGCGCTTCGGCCAGCTTCGACTCCGTGGCGCAACAGGTCTCTTCCAGCGGCGCCGGCTGTCCCATGACGGTAAGCGAGACCATAGCCGGCGGTACGTCCGCCACAGGAACGGATGACTTGGTCTCCTCCTCCCCGCCCCGGGCGTTCTCGATGAGTCCCGCGACCAGGGCCGTTACGCACGCCGCAATGGGCCGGAACACCGCCATGACCGGTCCGAGCAGGGCGTACGTCAGCAGCACCGACGTAACGCTCGTCTCCGGTGTCGAAATGAGAAAGGAAAGCGTGGCGCCTTTGCTGGCGCCTCGCCGCCGCAATGTCAACGCCGTGGGCAGCACGCCGCATGAGCACAGCGGCAGCGGTAGTCCTACGATGGTCGCCCAGAATACCGACCGCGCCCGACGGCGAGACAACAAGGGAATCACCCGCGCCGTGGTCAGCGCTGCGTCCAGGAGTCCAGCCAGCAGAAAGCCGAACAGAATGAACACGGCCGACTCGCAGAGGATGGACCAGGCCGTCAGGAACATGTTGATTCAAGTTGAGAGGGGATCGTCGTCGTCCAAATCCAACAAGGGGCAAGACCCGATTACAGCGCCTTCGCCCACGCCGCGACGCGCTCCACACCCTCAAATACATTTCTGCAGCAGCGCTCCAGCGTGGCCTCGGGCAGCGGCTGGTCAAGGGGGACGTTCTCGCTGGCCGCCAGCGCCGACGCGCCGTCAAAATCCACGAACGACAACCGCAGCGTGAGTTCCTCCGCCGGCCGGGCGAAGGATGAGCCCGGAAGCACGGCCACGCCGGTTTCCTCGAGCAGGCGCCGGCAGAGAACCGCGCCGCTGCGAATCCCCCGTGCGGCGGCGCGCTCCTTCAGCGGCGAAAGATCCGGATAAAGGTAAAATGATCCCGCCGGAGGATGCAGCGCAATCCCGGCGTCATGAAGGGTGCTCACGCATCGCTGAGCCATCGCGGAGAGAATCCGGCGCACATGCCATAGATAGCGCTCCACGGAAACCCCGCAATGAAAAGCCTCCACGGCGGCGTACTGCACCGGCGCGCAAACGGAAGTGTACGTTTCGCTCGCCACGGCCGCCATCGACTCCAGCAGCCACTGAAGCTCCTCCGGAAACGTGAACGTCCCTAGGCGCCAACCTCCCGCGCCGCACCACTTGGACAGCCCCGAGCTGACGATGGTCCGCTCCGGGTAGAACCGAGCGATCGATACGTGTTCGCCCTGATAGTGCAATTGCCCGTAGATCTCGTCGGAAAGAATGATGAGCTGGAATCGCCGCGCAACCTCGGCCAGTTCCTTCAACTCGTCCGCCGTGTACGTGTGCCCGGTCGGATTGCTCGGATAATTGAGGATGAACAGACGCGGGCGGAGATCGTCCTGTTCCCCTTCGAGTCGCTCCAGAAGCTGCTCTGGGCGAATCTTCCATCCCGTTTCGAAACTCGTGTGCATCAGATTGATCTGCCGGCCGATAATCCGCGCCTGGGGCAGATACGAAACCCAACACGGCGTTCGCAGTACGATCTCCCCGTAGAAGCTGAGCTGCAGGAGGAACATCAACTCCTTCGAGCCCGGACCGATCAGCACGCGCGACGGGTCCACGGCGATGTGGTCCCTCCGTCGATGAAACTCCGCCACCGCTTCGCGCAGTGCCGGTAGGCCCTGCACCGGGAGATAATCCTTCTCGTGGGCCGAGTGTCGCAGCGCATCCACGACGGTTCCCGGTACAGGAAATGGCGACTGTCCCAGGCCGAAGTCGTAGATGTGCTTACCTTGCCCGCGCAGGCGGCGGCAAACCTCTTTGATGGCCAGGGTGGCCGAGGCGCCCATCCCCCGCACGTTCAGGTTCAGGCTTACCGGTTTCGATGAATTCATCAGTCGTTCTCAGGGATCTATAGGGAGGTGTGGAACCAATTGCATTCAAGCCGCACAGAAGGATCTTACCAGTCCGGCTGGGAACCGCATGCGGACCCGTGCTATTCGATACATGCGCATTACCCGATCGAGTACCGCCCCAGCACGCGCTGCACCGCCGTCACGAGCTCGCCGCGCGGGGCCGAAAACTGCGCCGGCTGCTCTTCGAGCCATTTCCGCCGATCCGCACCGACCTGCGCCCCCAGCTCCCGCCCCAGGCGAAGGTCCTTGATCGACACCTGCCCTGAGTTCAACTCGTCCTCACCGACGATGACGGCCACCGTTTTTCCGCTGTCGCTGGCGTACTTGAACTGCTTGCCGATGCCCTGCGTGCCGACGTATAGCTCCGCGTTGATGCCTGCCGAGCGAAGCTCAAAGGCGATATTCTGGTACTCCCGCGTCATGCTCTTGTCCAGGCGGGTTACCAGCACCGGAGCCGTGGCCGTGGTCATCTCGACCTTGTCGAGGGCCACCAGCGCCGCAAGCAGGCGATCAACGCCGATCGACGCGCCGGTCGCGGGCACGCGCTGGCCGGTGAACCGTTCGACGAGATCGTCGTAGCGACCTCCGCCGAACACGCTGCCGAATTGTCGCTTTGCCCCCGATTCATCCACGATGTCAAAGGTAAGCACGCCTTCGAACACCGGTCCGGTATAGTAGGCCAGTCCGCGAACGACTGTCGGGTCGATGACCACACGGTCTTCGCGATAGTCCGCGTCATGCAGCGCCTGGCCGATCTGGCGCAATTCGTCTACGCCTTCCCGGCCGACCGCACTCTCGCCAACAAGACGCTCGAGCTCGTCACAAACCGTAGCACGATTCGCGCCCTGGACGGCAAGGTATCGCAACACCACGTCGGTCTGTGTGCCTTCCAGTCCGGCACCCTTGGTGAAGTCACCGGATTCATCGCGCCGACCCGCGCCAAGCAATTGTCGCACGCCTTCGAGTCCCACGCGATCGAGCTTGTCGATCGCCCGAAGAACATTGAGCGACCCGCGCTCGGACAGATCCGCGCCGCCGCCGATCGCCTCCAGCACGCCGTTGAGCACCTTGCGGTTGTTGATGTTGATACGGTAGTCACCGCGGCGGATGCCCAGCGCCTCCAGCGTATCGCACATGACCATGCAGCACTCCGCGTCGGCCAGCATCGAATTCGTGCCGACCGAGTCGAAGTCGCACTGGTAGAATTCGCGAAAGCGCCCCGGCCCGGGTTTCTCGACGCGATACACCGGCCCGATCTGATACCGACGGAATGGCAGTGGCAAATCGGGGTTCATCGCCACGTATCGGGAGAGCGGCGCGGTCAGGTCGTAGCGCAACGCGACCCATTCCTGATCCTCGTCGCGGAACGCAAAAATGCCTCCGTCGGGCTGATCCGCTTCGGGAAGGTACTTCCCGAGCACATCAACGTATTCCAGCCCCGGTGTCTCCAGGGGTACGAATCCGTAGCGCTCGTACACCTCCCGAATGCGGCCGATCATGCGCTCACGGGCGAGCATCTCCCCCGCGGTAATATCCCGGAACCCCTTCATCCGTCGGGGAACGGTTCGAGTCGGTTTGTCCGTGGAATCCAAGGCCAAGCTCCCGCGGTCGGTTCGTACCGCAAGGCCAGTCTAGTGGGCGCGTCAGACTTGTCCAGCAAACCTGTCCGTGCTCGGATGGCCGTCCGCTGGCGAAGCATTCTGGGAACACGCAGCTTGGCGCGATCAATCGCGCGGCATTTGGAGGAGATCGTTCATCGTCATTGCATCGTCGATCGAATGAACCGCACCCGACCCGTCAAAGCGAACGGTGAACGCCGTTGACGCCGAATACACATAGGCAATGAGAAAACCGTGGGGGAGGCTGCCTTCCTGAACGCGGGACTGTACCGATTCGCGACGGAACGGATTCTTGGGACCGGGCTTGAAGAATTCGACTTCTCCGCCGCCGGGGAATTTCTGAACCGACCGAAGGATCGGCTGGTAATGCTTCGGCTCGCCCGCGGTGTCGACGACCGCTTCCCAGGACATTCCCGGCGCGATGGAGGCGCGGACCTGACGCCCCTGCTCATCGGGATCGAACGTGGCAAATCCGCCCGCATAGTACACGCCCGCCAGCGCCAAACCGATCACGACGACCGATCCAAACAGGAATTTCATGACGAAGCTCCGTTTCTGATGTTCCCCGGAGGCACTCCCTTTTGATCCTGCAATGTCACGCGGTCCGGCCGACGATCAGCCCCAGGACCGGCCCGTGAACGACGCGTCCTTGTCCGCCGTTGACGGCCCGGCGCCAACGCCGCACGATGCGTGCTTACACGCGGGCGACGTACATGCGGTCTTCACGGGTCATCGTTCTGCTGGTCGTTCTCTGGTGCGCTGCGGGCGGCGCGTTTCTGGGCGCCGCGTTCCTCCAGCGGCAGCGCCTCAACCTCAGCCCCACGGCCGGCGGGCAATTCCCCTACCTGGCCTACGCAAAGGGGATAGCGGAGGAAGGCATTACCGATTACTTCGGCGATCGCAACCGCATGCCGCTGATCCCCGCCCTCACCGCGATGGCCTATGACACCGATCTAACGGTATTTTTCCGTCGTGCCACGGCGATCTCCATTCTGATTTCCGCCGTGCTCCTCCTGGCTATCGGCGCGGTCGCGTACGCCACGCTTCCGCCCGCCGCCGCGACGCTCTTCGGGCTGCTCACTGCCGTAACGATTTTCCTGCCCAAGGCTTCCTTCGTCCAGGCCGAACTTGCGTTCTACACGCTCTTCTTTGGGACCTGGCTTGTCTTCTGCCGCTTGCTCCTGCGGCCGAAATTGGGATGGGCGGTGGTTGGAGGTGTCTTGCTCGCCCTGGCCTATTTGACCAAGTCATCGGCCGCACCCCTCTGGATCGCCCTTGTTGTAACGCTCGTGCTTCGCGCGGTTGTCCGCCATTTTCACTCGACTTCGGCGTCCTCTCCGACGCGCGAGGGGGATAAGACCCAGGCTCGCGACACGGACGCGCGGAATACATCACGCCACTCTCTCTTTCGAAGGCCCTCGCGCTTTCAGTCCTTCCTGGCGGCGCTGGTCGTGAAGTTCACATTCCTCCTGCTGACATCCCCGTACCTATTCGCGAACTACACGCATTTCGGCCAAGTCTTCTACAACGTGAATTCGACGTTTTTCATGTGGTGCGACAACTGGACCGAGGCCGAGCAGTTCGCGCGAGCCTATGAAATCAATGAGCACTATCCCGAGGCTTCCTCCGATCGCATTCCCGGCCCACTCAACTACTGGCGGACACACACGTTTGGCCAGATGGTTCACCGCCTCGCCTATGGCCTTCAGACGCTGGGAGCGATGGCCCTGCATAGCGCATGGCTCAAGTACCTGCTTGTTCTGGCGCTGGCCGCCGTGGTCCTCGGGTTCCGCAGTCCGGGCAGAGTTCGTGCGTGGCTCGCCAGGTACGCTTTCCCGGCCGTGTTCACCGGCGTGATGCTCGCAGGCTATCTCTTCGCGTATGCCTGGTACGTTCCGGTGGCCTACGGCGATCGCTTCCTGCTATCGCTCGTCTTGCCCGTGGTATTCGCGCTGCTCTGGCTTGCCACGTCGCTGTCCGCCAAGTTATCACCGTTGCGGATCGCCGGGCTGCGCTTCCGCGCATTCGACTTGCTCTGCGCCGCCATGAGTCTTGCCTTGTTGTTCGAATTGGGCGTGCAACTCGCCGGCCGGGCCTACGCCGCCGATCCTGTCTTCATCCGCTTCTACTACAACGAGTCCCGCGCGAGACTCGATGCCGGCGACCTGCCGGAAGCGCGACGTGGTTTTACCGGCGTAATCAAGCTCGACCCTGCTTTCGCGCCCGCGTACCTCGGGCTTGGTATGGTCGATCTGCTGGAAAGCCGACCGCAAGACGCCATCGTGCATTTGCGCGAAGCCATCCGCCTCCGCCCCAACCAGGCCGACGCCCACAACAGCCTTGGCTCCGCGCTGCTCGCCACGGGACGACCGAAGGAGGCGGTCGCCGCATTCCGCCTCGCAGTCGATCTCGACCCCGATTTTGCCACCGCCTGGTACAACCTGGGTGGAACGTTGGCTTCCCTCGGGCGGTACGAAGAGGCCCGGAAGATTCTCCCTACGCTCCAACGCCTCAATCCACGACTGGCAGCCGATCTTGCCAGGCTGTTAGAATGAACCTGCCGTAGAAAACTGAGTCCCTGGCGCCCGATTCCGAATCGCCCTATGAGCAAAACGCACCAGCCAATCGCCGTCGACCTTCCCCTTCGCTACGTCACTCCTCCCGAATGGGCCGCCGGTGTCCTGCGCGAGCCGCTCCTCCTTCTCAACGACCATGCGCACCTGGAAAAGAAGGCCGCCGCCAACGCCCTCGAATTGCTCAACCGCTGGCCCGAGCCCAATCCGCCGGAAAACTGGGTCAAGGTCATGACCGCCGTCGCCCGCGACGAGGTCGAGCACCTGGCCGTCGTTGTCCGACTCCTTGCCCGTCGCGGAGGACGACTGACCCGCATGCACCGCAACCGCTACGCTGCCGACCTCCACGCCCTCGTCCGCCGCGGCCGCGGTCCGGAGGAGCTCATCGACCGCCTCATGATCAGCGCCCTGATCGAGGCCCGCTCCTGCGAACGCTTCGCCCTCCTCGCCGAACACTGCCCGGACCGCGAGCTCGCCCGCCTCTACCGCGGGCTCTACGCCTCAGAAGCCGGCCACTACGAGAGCTTCATCAGCCTTGCTCGTGGCCTTCCCGGTGCAAAGGGCATCGACCGCCGCTGGAGCCAGATGCTCAATGCCGAGGCCGAAATCATCGTCGCCCAACCTCCCGGCCCGACCATGCACAGCGGAATGTAGATGGTGCGGTTCGCGTGTCGCATGACACGCGGTTCGCGTGCCTTTACCATTGGACGTGTATCATCGAACGCGCGGCGCGAAGCAAACTCTGGGCCGCGTGGCTTCAGTGGGGCGCGTCCCCCGACGCGCCACTTCTCTGCCACGGACACGACACTCAAACAAGCGGAGCATGACCATGCCCACCAACATCGCCATCATCGGCTGCGGATACGTCGGCTCGGCTCTGGGTAAACATCTCGCCGCCGCCGGTCACGACGTTCTCGCCACCACCCGCTCGCGCGACCGCTTACCCGACCTCTCCGCCCTCGGCCTCCGCCCCGCCGTGCTCGACGTTGTCGACGTCGCCGCCATGCGCTCCCTCCTCGCCGACCGCCACGCCGTCTTCCTCACCGTCGCCGCCGGCGCTTACGACGCCGACTACCGCGCCGTCTACCTCCGCGCCGCCCAGAGCCTCGCCGAAGTCCTGCCCGACGCCCCCGTCCGCCGTCTCATCTACACGTCCTCAACTTCCGTCTACGCCCAGAATGACGCCTCCTGGGTCGACGAAGATTCCCCGGCCGAGGGCGCCCGCGAGGGCGGCAAAGTCCTCGTCGAAGCGGAAAAAGTCCTGCTGGGCATCCCCGCCGCCCGACCCGCAAACCGTCCTCTCAGCGTTAGCGTCGTCCGCCTCACCGGGATCTACGGCCCCAGCCGCGACCACCTCGCTCGCATCCACAGCGCGGCCGGCGCCACCCGCGACGACGGCAACGCCTACGTCAACATGGTCCATCGCGATGACATCATCACGGCACTCGTGGCCTTGCTCGACACCGACCACCACGGCGTGCTCAACCTTTCCGGCGATCGCCCCATGCTCCGCCGCGAATACTACGATCGCCTCCTCGCCGCCGCCGGCCTGCCGCCCGTCACCTGGACGGACGGCAACACCTCCCCGCGCGGCAAGCGCGTCCGCAACGATCGGATCAAGCTATTACTGGGATTGACGCTCCGCCATCCGCAGCACTGATGGTTGCGGCGCCGTTTTCGGCTCGACGGCAAAGATAGAATTCGACTTACGTGGCCATAACGTGTGCTCTTGAACGGGTACGCGAGGCGCCACGATGCTGATTAAGAAATCTCGTGGCCGGAGACTCTCGCCTCAACTTGCTCAACGAACCGTTTCGCAACGTCAAGATGCGGAAACAGGTTCACCATGCCACCAATCTCCAGTCTCTTTCCATCCTTGAGCTCGATCTTGACGCCCAGCCGTTTGGCCGTGGGCCGATCCTTGATGGAAGCACTGAGAACGTCCTTCCAGGGAACCAGGTTCTCCGAAAATCCGGGGAGATGGACGATCAAACCGTCTGTCATGACGGCCACCTTGTACCCCTGGCGATAACGGCGGAACACGAACAGAACTCCGACAACCACGAAGACGATCCAAAGCGCGGCCGCAATCGCGCCCACGGCGTCCCAAGCCGATAATCTGCCCGACTTGAAGAACGCGGGGAGATTCCGCAGGCTTACCCAGCCCCCGCCGAGGATTACACACCAGAGGATGAGTACCTGTCGAGCGTTGGTGGCTCGATATAAGGCGCACTTCTCATCGAAGCGAAGGCCACATTCCGGACAGGCATGCCGGGCAGGCAGCCCTTTTAGAGAGTACCGACACCGCACGCAACACTCAAATGCCGGTTTGGCTTCTGACTCGGCAACGTTCATCAAAGTGGCTTCGTCTCCCGCAGGACCCGCCCCGCAGCCTCTCTTTCGGTGTGCCACTGCTCTTGAACAGTGCTTTCCTCACCTCGACGGCTTCCCCAGCATCTCCTTCATCACCCCGTCAAGATCAATCAGCGCCTTCGCGCCATCTCCCGCAAACGAACTACCGTGCATCGTCGCCAGCACGCGCGGTTCCAGCCGTGCCAGCCCCTCCAGCAACCGCCGCGTGTTCGGCGTATAGGGCATGTAGTCCATCAGCGGCCCCGCCTGGAAATCCACCAGCGACTGCCGCGTCCGCCCCAGAATGTCCGACTCCGTAATCGCTTCCACGTCCCCGTTGTGCGTGAACAGGTCCGAGCAGAACAGCACCCGCTGCGTCTCCTCGAACAGCACGCCCGCGTCCCAGCCGTGCGGCAGATGCGGCGTCGATCGATACTTGAACCGCAACTTCCCCGTACTGAACACTTCGTCCTGATTGAGCGCCCGCGGCGGCCGATCGGCGTAGTCGTTCAGATTCACCATCGATCCCACCACGCCCAACACGGCCTGTGCATGTGGCGCGATCGTCAGCCAGTTGTTGAGCGACCCGCACTCGTCCACCTCGAAGTGGCTGAATCCGATCCAGCGCAGCTTCGCCGGATCGATGATCCGCTTCACCGCCTCCACCACCTCGGGAAACATCCGCCGCATGCCCGTGTGGTAGAGCAGCGGCTCGTCATCAACCACCAGGAAGTGGTTGAACTGCAGATTGATCTCGCGATACAGAACGCTGATCCGATGCACCCCGGCCGATATTTCCGTGATTGTTGCCATGGCTTGGACTCGCTGGACTATTTCAGTTTAATGCGCTGTATTCGAATCTCGGTTCTCCGTTCCTCTTCCGTCCTCCGTGGCTTCGTGGCGGAGCCTGTCCTTGATGTCCTCGTCAAAGGTCGCTTCGCGGCTTCTTCCAAGCAGGGCCCGCCGTGCGGATAGTCTTTGTAGGGTGCGTCCCCGACGCACCTCTTATTCGAGTGCCATGTCCACGCCCCGTGGACATGCTCTTTGCGTCCTGATTGCCTGGTTTGCTCGCCGTCAATCCGGCGAACGCCGGAATCCAGCGTGGGGTGCATCTCGATGCACCTCTTGCCTGCGATCCAGTCTCACGGCCGGAAGCTCCATGCCCATTCTTGGGCATCCCGAAATCCCGACAGGCGTACGCACAATCGATCGTAGCATGCTACCGAGCGTGCCCAGGGATACCGCACCCAGGCGGACCACTCTCCTTCGTGGAACTTCTTCGAGCCCGGCGGCTTCCTGTCCACGAAGAGGTAAACGTGCACCGGCTCTTCGAACGTCACCACCCCGGCCAGCGGAATGTCCACGTCCTCCCGCGACAGCCGGAACGCAAATGACTCGCTGCCGTGGGCCCAGTCGATCCTCCCCGCATAGACCTGCTCATCGGGCCCGATCTCGGAAGGAATATCGCAGAGGATGCGCAGAGTCGTTCCACTCTTGGCCGCCGAGCTATTCTCCAACCCAGGCGCCGACCCGGACACCCGCTGCCGACATCCAGCCTCCTGCGTCGCGCACCCCCACAATAGCATTGCGGCGGCCGAGATTGCGATCAAGTGAAACGAGCGAGACGCATTCAATCTTCCAGTAGTTCCCCCGAACATTCTTCGTTGCACGCTCCTATTTGTCTGATGTGTGCGCTGTCTCGACTCCGTCCAAGATTCGATTGACTCGCTCCAGCGTAGTCTCCCATCGATCAATTAGCTGGCTAATCCTCTCCTCTTGGCGCTCCCATTTTTGAAGTAGCTGGTCGTATCTATCGACTTGCTCCTCCACGATCTTCATTTGTCTGGCGCTCTCTGCGGCCTGCCGCTCCGCCTCCGCGAGCCCGGCCTCATACCGAAGAGCGAGTGGCGACTGCTGACCGGGGGGACCCGAATACGGGTTTCGATCGCATCCCGCGAGTAAAATGACACCAATAGCAGCCGTATAGACTATGTTACTGACCACTTAATCCACTCCCTTCTTCGCGCCGATTCCCTGAAACGTCAGCCTCAAACGGCCTTCCGCATTCCGGGCACCGCCGCTCTTCCAGGCCAAACAGGTTGTATCCGCACTTCTGGCAATGCCCTTCGGGGTAAACCGGCCAGTACCAGCGACGAAGCAAGGTCGCGAGACACACGAGACCGACAACCACCGTGCAGAGTGCCAGCCATGTGGTCAACAAACCGATGACGATGAACCCAATGGGATAGGAGGGCCAATCCCGAAACCAAGAGATAGCAATGCCCGTGCCAGTGAAGCCGATCACGCCCGCCAACCCCATCTGCCCGGCGATTCGGTAGGAAGTGAGCGGCCAGGAGCCCACGATGGTTACCGCGACGAGGCATACCAATTGGGCGCTGGTTACGGCCCACACATGCGCCCCCAACGGCGTCTCGTTCAGGGCAGCGCGAATACAAGTCACGAGAGCGCCCGCGGCCACCATGAACAACAGCCGCTGGCGCAGGATGCGTCGGGTCACCTGGTCCGATTTGCCTGCGAGTTGCACGCCGGCTATCTCAGCGCAAACACCGGCTTCTGGTTGGTCGGCCGAACTTTGCCGAATTCCCACAGACGCCGCCGAAGTAGAGCTTTGTCATTTGTCCTTCCCCTGAACCGCAGCCGCCCATCCTGGAGGAGTGTATGACTCGGTTTCCAACATGCTCTTCCGATTCTTCAGGACCCCGTCGCGAAATGCGGCGGCATATCCTTGGGCAGGGTCCGACAGCGCCTCTGCCAGCAGGGAATCAGCTTCTTTTCCTGGAATCATGGAAAGAGCGAGAACTGCGTGCATTCGAATTCCACCGTCTTCGGAATAAAGATAACCGCGGACTTCGCTAGCAGCGCTTTCATCCCGGTTGAAGTGCGCGGCGTGTGCCAGGAAGTGCAGGGCCGCGATCGTTGTCTCAGGATCCAGATCCGGTCGATGGAATTGTTGTTTTGCCAGTTCCAGCGATTCCCGGTCGTCCGCGACGAGCGCGAGCGCACCAAGCACTACCACCAACTCATCGCCTGTAGCGGTCGTCACGCGTTCTTGGAGAAATCGCCGCGACGCGGGAACCAGGCACCTTTCCATTACCTTCTGAACGGTGCCCTGACTCGGCCGTGGGCGCGCCAATTTCCCGATTACGAAGGGAAGTTGCCCGTCAACGTCGCACTTCAGGAGTGCCCTTAGAAGAAGGTGCCTGTCATTTGCATTCTCGGCGGTAAGAACCGCAGATCGAACAATCTCAGCGCCCTGTGGTCCCGCCTTTTCGCAGTATTGGGCAAGCTCGTGTGCGGAGAATTGTCCAGGGGATTTCAGCGCTTCGCGGAGTCGCGATAAGCCTGAATCGTGGCCACTTCTCGGACAGCCGGCGATCAATCCGATTAACAGCAGAAGCATCGCAATTGAGTCGTAATCTATCCGTGTAAGAGTTGAGTGCTCAACAAAAACCAGCGAGCGAAAATCTGAGGTAGACTTCTTCACGGCAGAATTCGTTCGTATCGCCAAGCTCGGTGAAATCCTTCGCCGCTACCGCCCGACTCGCCGTCTCTCCACCTCGCGATTGGCGACGCTCTACCTCCTCCTCCTCAACCCCAGCACCCCCATCCCCAGCACGCTCATCATCATCCCCACGACGATGTCCGCGCCGCACAGGCGGATCGCCGGCCGGTCGTCCACCGCGTCGCACGCGTCACCGAATCCGTCGCGGTCGATGTCCGCCTGGCTGTTGTTAGGCACCTGCGGACAGTTGTCGCACACGTCGCCCACGCCGTCATCGTCGCCGTCACGCTGGTTGGCGTTGGCCGTCAGCGGGCAGTTGTCCTCGTCGTTGGGAACCCCATCGTCGTCCGAGTCGAAGTCCACACACACGCTCTGGTCGTCCCAGAATTCGCACGCGTCGCAGGGCACGCCGCGATAGTCCTCCGGGCGCGTGTCCGTCACCGTCGGCTCGCCCGGACGCGAGAGCGTGTTCACCTGGATCACCCGCCCGTCCAGCGAAAGCCACCACAGCGAGCGAAGCCCGTCGCCGTCGGTTGCGAACGCGATCGTCCCGGCCGGCTGGCCCAGGTAGAGCACCTCGCCCGAAAGCAGCACCTCCGTGTCCTGAAGGATGATGTCCGAGCCGGTGACGATGGCGAAGCGGTCCACGCCGGGATCGGCCTCCGCAATGACCACGAGCTCGGCCTCGGACGTGTTGACCACGTCGCAGACGGACGTGGAGAAGGGATCGTCGTAGACCACCCATGGAACCGTCTGGGCGGAAGCCGCGCCGCAAAAAGCCACCGATCCCAATAATGCAAGTGCGAGCCGAAGATGCTGCCGAGTCATGCCATGTCTCCCCATCAGTTGCGGTTGTTTATTCGTGATGGACAGGCGGGGTTCTGCGCGGTTAAGCGACCGCTCTGAGCCGCCTTCCCCCAGTTCAGTGCCCACGTGCTTTTTCCCCGTTGCCTGTTGCCCATTGCCTATTGCCTTCCACTTCCCCTTCGTGCCTCCGTGGCCTCTTGCTGCTCCGTGCCTTCGTGCCTCCGTGCCGGTCTTCTCTTCCCTTCGTGGCTCCGTGGCTTCGTCGCTTCGTGGCTTCTTCCATCCAGTATCCGCCACAACACGCGTCCTGAACAGCCTGCGGCCGCCCCACGGTCGGGTGGCATGGCCAAGCTCGGAAGGCGGAGCCGATCGAGCGCCGCCATGCTCTTTAAGCCGCCCTGACGTCGCTTCCCACTCCCATTCCGCATTCTCCAGCGCGGCACCGCGATTGCATGACCGGTCGTCCGGGGCGACTCGCCCCGTTTGATCCGCCCGCGCGGGCGGGCTATTCTCTAATTTTCCCAAGTGCAGCAGGTTCCGGCCCGGCGGAGGTCGTGAGCAGACCGCCCGGAGCCGCCAGCCCATAAGCCGAGACGCCATCATGACCGTCGCCAACCGCGCTACCTTCAAGACCGTTGCTTCCGTCGATCCCGAAATCATGCCGTTCCTTCTGGACGAGGTCCGGCGGCAGCAGGAGACCATCGAGCTCATTGCCTCGGAGAATCACGTTTCTCAGGCCGTGCTGGAGACGCTGGGGTCGGTTTTCACCAACAAGTACGCCGAAGGCTATCCCGGCAAGCGCTACTACGGCGGCTGCGAGAACATGGACGGGGTGGAGAACCTCGCCCGCGAGCGGGCCAAGAAGCTGTTCGGCTGCGACCACGCCAACGTCCAGCCGCATTCCGGCAGTCAAGCCAACGCCGCGGTCTACCTGGCCGTCCTCCAGCCCGGCGACACGATCCTCTCGCTCGACCTTGCCCACGGCGGACACCTCTCCCACGGGCTCAAGGTGAACATGAGCGGCCTGCTCTACAACATCGTGGCCTACGGCGTGGATCGAAAAACCGAGCAGTTCGACTTCGCGGAGATCCGGCGCCTCGCCCGCGAGCACAAACCCAAGCTGATTATCAGCGGCGCCTCGGCCTATCCTCGCACGATTGACTTTCAGAAGTTCTCAGAAATTGCAGAAGAGGTCGGCGCGGTGCACATGGCCGACATTGCCCATATTGCCGGAATGGTGGCCGTCGGTCTTCACCCCAGCCCTGTCCCGACGGCGGGCATCGTCACGACCACGACGCACAAGACCCTCCGCGGTCCGCGCGGCGGCATGATCATGTGCAAGGAGCAGTTCGCCAAGACCATCGACTCCCGTGTTTTTCCGGGGACTCAGGGCGGCCCGCTGATGCATTGTATTGCAGCCAAAGCAGTTGGGTTCGCCGAATCGCTCAAGCCCGAGTTCAGGACGTACCAGCAACAGATTCTGGATAATGCGAAAGCGCTGGCGGAGGGGCTGGTAGCGAAGGGGAATCGACTGGTCTCCGGTGGAACGGATAACCATCTGATGCTGCTGGACTTGCGGCCAGCCTATCCGGATGTAACGGGCAAGCAAGCGGAGGAGTGGCTGGGCGTCGCGGGCATCGTGGTGAACAAGAACATGATTCCCTTCGACGAGCGTAAACCCACGCAGACAAGCGGTTTGCGCCTCGGCACACCGGCGGTGACCACGCGGGGGATGAAAGAACCGCAAATGACGGCCATCGCAGGACTTATCGATCGCGCCCTGCGCAGCGGCGGGGATGAGAACGTCCTCAAGAAAGTCCGCGGCGAGGTTCTGGAACTCTGCAATCAATTCGTGCTGTACGGCTGATTACAGCGACGATTGGAAAAGAAAATTTGTCAAGACAAGGTCGGCAGTCATGAAAGATTGTCCTGACCAAACGCCTGCGCATCGGACCTGCGCGCCTCCATTCGACGTCCGCGCCCTTTTTTCGATCAAGCAGCCACAGTCCCTCCCGAGTTTGTTCCCAAGTCTTCAAGGAGTCGTGCAATGAACCAGATGGTGATTTCACCGCGCTGGGCCGTGACGGCTGTCACAACATTCATCGCGGGATTCACCGTCTTGGGCTATCTGGCCGTCAAGATCGGACGGGAGCATCCGCCCATCCCGGAGCAGGTCGTCGATCCGAATGGCAAGGTGTTGTTCTCGGCCGAGGACATCATGGCCGGTCAGCACCTGTTTCAGAAATACGGACTGATGCAGTACGGCACGCTGTTCGGCCACGGTGCCTACCTGGGACCGGATTTTACCGCGCAGCATATCGAACAGGCCGGCGAGGCCATGCTGGCATTCTACGCCGGAGGCGGCGAGCCATCGCCAGCGGACCGAGCCAGGGTCCAGGAGGACTTCAAGGCCAACCGCTACGATGAGCAGACGAAAGCGCTGACGTACACGGCGGCCGAGGCGTATGCCTTCGAGCAGATGGTGTCGTTTTACGCGACGTGGTTCGGTCCATCCGAGCAGCAGGAGGGTTTGCGGCGTCCGCACATCGCGGACCAGGATCAGGTCCGTGATCTGGCGGCGTATTTCTCGTGGGCGGCCTGGGTGGGGACTGCCAAACGGCCCGGGGAGAACTACTCGTACACGAACAACTGGCCTCCCGCTCCGATCGCGGGCAATCGACCGACGGCCGACGCCATGCTGTGGAGCGTCTTCAGTCTCATCGCACTGCTCGGCGGCATCGGGCTTATCTTCTTTGTGTTCGGTCGTTATGACGTTCTGGGCTGGCATCGATCGGAGGAGGGTCCGGGGGAGACGGTGAAGTTCCGCGCCCCGCACGAGGTGCGGCTGACACCGGCGCAGCGGGCGACCGCATGGTATTTCCTGGTCGTGGCGGGGCTCTTCCTCTTTCAAGGATTGCTGGGCGGTGCGAACGCCCACTACCACGTCGAACGGGAAGGCTTCTATGGCATCAATATCGCCTCGTGGTTTCCTTACAACCTCACGCGGATGTGGCACCTGCAACTCGCCATCTTCTTCGTTGCATCCGCATACCTGGCCATGGGAATCTTCCTGGCGCCGATGATCGCGCGGCGTGAGCCCAAGCACCAGGACAAGCTGGCGATTGTCCTTTTCGGTGCGCTGGTGCTGGTGGTGGTGGGGAGTCTGCTGGGTGAGGCGGCGAGCCTGCGAGACCTGATCTCGGTGAAAGGGCCGTGGTTCTGGGTGGGGGCTCAGGGATGGGAATATGTCGACCTGGGTCGAATGTGGCAGATTCTTCTGACGGCAGGCATGGTGCTGTGGCTGGTGATCTTGCTGCGCGGCATGTGGCCGCGCCTGCGTAAAGAACACCCGGGCAACATGCCGTGGTTGTTTATTTACAGCGCGCTGTCCATACCGCTCTTTTATTCCGCGGGAATGGTCTTCGGCAAAGTCGTGAACTTTGCGGTGGCCGATTTCTGGCGTTTCTGGGTGGTCCATTTGTGGGTGGAGGATTTTCTCGAACTCTTCACCACGATCATGGTGGCGTACATTTTCGTTCTGCTTCGCATGGTTCGGATGGAGACGGCGACGCGGGTGATTTATCTCGACATCATTCTGTATTCGGTCGGCGGTGTCATCGGTACGATGCATCATCTGTACTTCAGCGGCGCCCCGGCGGTGCACATGGCGCTGGGAGCTTTCTTCTCGGCGATGGAAGTCGTTCCGCTCGTGCTCCTGACGTACGAGGCGTGGCGGTTCATGCGGCTGGGCAGTCCCAAGCCGAAGAAGTCCGTGTTTGACGTCAGCAGCGAGACGTTTCCGCACAAGTGGGCGGTGCTGTTTCTGATCGCCGTAGGCTTCTGGAACTTCCTCGGCGCCGGCGTTTTCGGGTTTCTCATCAATCTGCCGATTGTGAGCTACTACGAGATCGGCACGCAATTCACGGCGAATCACGGCCATGGGGCGATGATGGGCGTGTACGGGATGCTTGCGGTGGGGTTCTTCATGTTCGTGGCGAGCTATTTTCTCCCGCGTGACCGGGGGAGGGAGCGGGCGATGAAGCTCTGCTTCTGGAGCCTGAACATCGGCCTGGCCTGGATGCTCTTTGTCAATCTCTTCCCCATCGGAGCGATTCAGCTTTACGACGCCGTGAATTCCGGTTACGCGCAGGCCCGGGCGGCAGCGTTCTTCGAGCGGGATGCGGTGCGTGTCTTCGAGTGGCTGCGTCTGCCGGGTGACGTGCTGTTCATCGTCGGCGGCATTGTGCCCATCGTCTACCTCGCACTGCGCATGTTCGGGGCACGAAAGCGGTTCGAGCCGTTGCCGCCGGACGCCGAAACGGAGGAGTTTGTCGAGAGCCTGGAACCGGCGTGACGCCGGTGCCGAGTACCCCATTGGACGGCGGGACATGCGGATCTTGACCGCGGGTGCCGGTATCGGCGGGTTGACACTGGCCGCATTGCTGGAAGCGCGGGGTGTTCGTTTGCGCATCGTGGAACGGGCGCCCAACTTCGAGCACGCCGGCTATTCGCTGGGGCTCTATCCGCTGGGGACGCGCGTTCTGCATGGTCTCGGACTCTACCAGGCCCTTGCGGACGTCAGCGTCGAGACGAGCTGCTACGAGGTGCACGACGATCGCGGCCGCCTGCTCAAGCGCTGGTCGCTTGATCCGATCGCGGGGCGCTTCGGCGCCATCCTGGGGACGACCCGGCCGAATCTGGTGCGCGTGCTCCGGAAGGGGCTGCGGGAGACCGAGATCGAATTCGATACGGCCTTGGAAGGTCTGGAGGGCCTGAATGGTGGCGTGCGCGCCACGTTCAGCGATGGTTCGTCAGACGAATTCGACCTTGTCGTGGGCGCCGACGGACTGAACTCGCGGGCCAGGGCGGTCATGTTCGGCGAGCCGTCCCGCTTCGATACGGGTTGGGGCGGCTGGATGTGGTGGGCGGACAAGGCGTCGATCCCGAAGGGCGCTTTCGTGGAATACTGGGGTTCGGGCAGGTTCCTCGGCGTGTATCCCGCGGTAGACAAGGTATGTGTTTTTGCGGGTGCTCCCCGGGCAGGGGGGTTCGGCCAAGCGGGGGCGGGTCGGGAGCAGCGCGTGAGAGCGAGGTTCACCGGGCTTGGCGCGACGACGGATGAGCTTCTCGAGGCGATTCCGCGCGATGATGCGACGATGTACTTCTGGCCCATGGCGGACGCACGTTCGGCGACCTGGGTGCGAGATCGAGTCGTGCTGCTGGGAGACGCTGCGGCCGGTTTTCTGCCGACCGCGGGTGTGGGCGCGTCCATGGCGATGGAGTCGGCGGCCGTCCTGAACGATGAGCTTTCGCGTGCCAGCCGCGCGACCCTGGATGAGGCGCTGTCGTTGTACGTCAAGCGAAGGAAGGACCGGGTTCGCAGGATTCAGCGGGATTCGCGAAAGCTGAGCCGCATGATGTTCCTGTCGTCTCGCCCCATTGCACGGCTTCGGGACTTCGTAGTACGCTTTTACTCGACGGAAATGCTCGCCAAGAACATTGCCCAGGCGTTTGATGAACCCATCTGACGCAAGTGAGGTGTAAGGGATGACACTCACGATTCGAATTGCAGCGCTATTCGCGGTCACCGGACTTATCGTTTCTGCGGCGGGTTGCGGTGGGGGGCCGGGGCCCGACGACCCGTCGGGTCGAGGGAGCGGCAAGACGCAGGTTCTGGATCGGCGGGTCCAGCCGCCGTACGTGGTCAGCTTCGACCTGCGGCTTCGTGACGCATCCAATCGCGCGGTGGCGGAGGGCGTGACGCGGGACAACTTCGTCATCCTCGAGAACGGGCGGGTGCTGGATTACACGGAGACGAACCAGTTCGTGACTCCGGGGCCGAGCCTTCCGTTGCGGGTCGTGCTGGTTCTGGATTACACGAACTCGATGAACGTGCGGGGTGCGATCGGACCGATGATCGAGGCTGCGAAGGAGTTTCTCCAGGCGGTGGACGAAGAGGGGCAGCCGGTGTTTACGGCGACGCATCGCATGGGGCTCGTCGAGTTTCACGATCGCGACGAGCTGGGGGAAGGGTTCGGTACGGTCGCTCCGCTGACGACGGTGGACGAAGCGGGCCGTGCGGCGCTTCTGGAGGCCATTCCGCCGGAGGGCTCACTGGAGCCGGGATTGACGCGCGTCTGGGATGCGGTGGCGGAGGGATTCGCGCTGCTGGAGAGCCAGCCTCGGCGGCCGGGCGAAGTCTATACCGTGGTCTTTCTGACGGACGGAGAAGACACGAGCAGCACGCAGGATCCGGTGACGCTGCGAGAGGAGGCGGTTCGGGAGGGGATTTCGCTGTATGTGATCGATTTCAGTTCGACGGGGCGGAACGAGTCCATTCTCTCGTCGCTGGCGGGGCAGACGGGCGGGCGCTATTTTCCGCAGACGGGGCGGGAGAACCTGCGGGAGGTATTCGCGGAGATCACGACCGATCTTCGCGGGCAATGGAACCTCACTTATATCACGCAGAAGAACGACGGGCCCGTGGACGTGGAAGTGGCGTTCGGGCTGGAGCAGGACGTGGTGTCCACGTTCAGCTATTCATTCAATGCGACGGACATTCGAGGCGATCAGCACGAGGGCGTTCTGCGGGTCGAGCGCGGCGTTTATGATGCGGTCGCCAACGTCACGCAATTCACCTTGAAGGCCAGCTACATTCCCAGGAGCATTACGAAGTTTCGGTTTCTGCTGCCCATGCATCCGGAAGCGGTATTCACGCTCCAAGGCGCGGGGGGCCTGGCGGAAGGCTGGCTGGTGAAGCAGACGCAGCCCGGTGTGATTGAGATTGCCGGTGAGCAGGCGCTGGAGTTCGGCGCGTTCGGGAACCTGGGGACGATACGTGTTCCGGGCTATGTCGCGGACAATGAGTTGAGCCTGCAGCACGATGATGCGATTTACGCGGATTTGCCGCGGGCGAAGACGATGCGGATTGAATTGGAAGCGCAGGAATGACCAATGACGGATCAAGAAATCGGATGGATGGTTGTCTGCGGACGCAACACGCAGAATGAACGATGAGGAGAGGGGGATCACGGAAGGTTGATGGCGAGGCGCGCCGCCGGGCTGTGGTGGGCGTTATGGGCGGGTCGAAGGTTTCGGAAGAAGTTGCCGAGTTGGCGCAGGAGCTCGGGTCGCTCATCGCCGGGCGGGGTTGGGTGTTGCTTAACGGCGGGAGAAACGGCGGCGTGATGGCCGCGTCGGCAAGGGGGGCGCGGGAAGCGGGGGGATTCGTCGTGGGCGTGCTGCCGGGGAAGAGTGCCAAAGGTGCGGCACCGGATCTGGACCTGGCGATCGTCACGGGCATGGGAGACGCCCGGAATGTGATCAACGTGCTTTCCAGCGATGTCGTGGTGGCGTGCCCGGGCGAGCTGGGCACGCGCAGTGAGATCGACCTTGCTCTCAAGAACGACAAGCGCGTGGTGTTGCTGCAATTCGATCCCGGTGAAGCCTATGATGTGTACCGTCGGCGGAAGCGGCTGTTCGACGCGGAAACGCCGGAGGAAGCGGTGAAGATCGCGGGGGAGATACTGCAAGCACTATTCGAGGACGGCGACGCGGGGTGATGCGGCGCTTTTGACGCGGCCCGGGGATCAGCGGACCGACTGCTCATAGCGGAACGGTGGGGGACCGGCTTCGAGCGGAGCGAATTCGGATTCCGGCTCGGGCAGGCACGGGTGGTCGGGCTGGATGGTTTCGTCGTTGGACGTCAGATCGAGCACCATCAGGTAGCCCGGTTTGTTCTCCTCGGTGACCGCGGCGGCGGACCTGGTCGTCCCGACTCGTGTTCGCCGGGCCACGTTGGTGACGCAGCGAAGCGCCCCGCCCAGCCGGTAAATGCCGGAGACGTCGACGGCATGCACGTCGAAACCAAGGCTGCGGTAGAGGTCGACCGCGGCGTTGTCGAGCGAGGGGACGTTGTAGACCGGTACGATGGCATATCGCCGGCCGTTGCGCCGTTCCAACACCACGTTGTTGTAGGTGAGCATCCAATCGTCGGGGACATCGGGCACGACGGGTGAACGGATAACGCGATAGCCAAGCCCGCGTACCTGTTCGGCCACGTCGTCCAGGGAGGTCTCGACGATATCCGACAGGCAGGCATCGCCGATGGAGCCGAGGGGGCCGCACTCTTCGGCGTCCTCCGCCGCGCCGATGAGATAGCCTTCCCCGGACTCCCGCAGGATGTCGGCCGCGGCGGTCACGCTGCCCACGAGGACGGTCGTGTCGTCGATCGGTGTGAGATACATATCGACGTGGACCCAGGGCACCAGGTCGTTGCGATCACGAACTACGACGTATTCGCGCCCGAAGACTTCGCGCAGCGATTGGCGAAGCGGGGCGCTGGAAGCCGGTACGTCGTTCTCCGCGAAGACATTGGCGCCCACGAAAACGTGGCGTCGATTGGCGACGACGTTTCCACCTTCCAGGCGAAGGCCGAGGTCGGAAGGTTCGGCGATCACGCCGAAGGCCCCGAGCGTCTGATATGCCAAAAGCTCGTTGATCTTGGCCTGCTCCAATTCCGGATAGGGGGCGGAAAGGAAACCAGCCGCCGAGCCGACCAGCGAGAACGGCTGGCGGGGAATGTAGCGGTCGCGGGCCCAGATGCTGAGATGGAGCCCGACATTGATGATCGTCGCCGAACGTCCGTTTGCGGTCAGGTCGGGCCCCCAGGCCGACATCACATCGGTGATGCCCTCGTTCGAAGGCACGAGGACGGTGACGTGCGTCCGGGGCGAGAGCGCGTTCAGCAGGTCGGTGAATAAGGGCAGCGACTCCGTGTACAGGTCAGGGTCGTATTGGATGATGACTTCGGCAATCGCACCGGCGGAATCGGGAAGAACGCCGCGGCTCGAACCGAAAGTCTGCGGTCTTGCCTGGGCGGTGATTGCCCCGGCAAGAACGAGGCAGGTCGCGAGCAGCCATGCGGCGAGACGGCGTCCGACGCGGAGCCCGCATTGATCGGATCGTGTTCCTCCGGCGGCCGCCGGGGTCGGCGCACGCTCCGCGCGGAGGCCGAAACGAGGGTTGGTCATAAAGAAGCCGAATCAAACGCGCTCGGTTATGGGTCGGGCCTGATCCGGCTCACGTACGGAGGGATGCCATCCCGCGGGGTGTGTCTTTCGACGCGACCGCACCCAAGCGCCGCAATGTCCATTTCATATTCGATCGGCCGGTTGCTCGGCAAGGGGGAGCACGTTCCCCGGTCGGGGGGGGAAGTCCGCTAATCCCGGCGGCGCGGGGAGTTGCGAATCGCGGGTTACGGGCCGGTGACGCTGACCGCGGGTATGCGGATTTCGCCCCGCCAGATGTTGTAGCAATCGGCGGACTGAAGTGCCGCGCTCCGGGTCGCCCTGAGGACGACGTGGACCTGGTTCGTCTTGAGCGGCTTGAAGTCGTCGCTGTAAGCCGCCCGCCAACCCATCTCACCATTGGCCCAGGAGACTGCGGCGCCGCCGATTTTCCGGCCGCCCACCTCGAAGATGACCTCGAATGCGAGATCGACATCGAACGAGCGCTCGAGAAAAATGTACTCGATGAAGCGGCACTTGCGCCAGATGATCCCGCGACACTGCATGTGAACCTGGTCGGGGTAGATTGCCCGGCGGATGGTGCTTTCGCGCTCCGGCTCGTCGACCCAATTTACGGGGTCAGGTGCGTCCTCGGGGAGCACTTCATAGTCGAGGGAGAAGGGCGAAGCATGGTGCCAGGTGGGCTTGGCAAAGGCCGGGTCGGTGTTGGGATCGTAGAGGGTAGTATCGATGACACCCGTAGCGGTCTGGTGGCCGACGTTCGTCGTCGGGAAAGTGAGTGCAAAGGGAGGGATGTCTGCCCGGGAGTCGAGGTTGAACGTGGGATAGAGTGGAACCGAGAACGGGACGCTTGCGGGAGAGAGCTTCAGGTCGATGAGGTGGATATCGGCGGCGTAGGTCCACGACGGGGCGCCGCGGTCGATCATGTCGATTTCCACGACGGCCGGGTCACCCAGGCGGACGCGTTCGCGGACACGGACCCTTACGGGTGCGACCGAGCCGAGGAAAGCCTCCCGTTGTTCCGGCGTCAACTGGTTTACGCTGTCAAGCAAGCCGAGCAGATTGGCCCACACGGGCCGAGGATCGATATTGAGATTGGCCGTCTGGCGGGCGAGAGCGGACTCGATGACTTCCTGCCGCTGCGCTTCGTCGAGGGCGCCGGTTTGAATACGGCGGTAGAGTTCGTCGACAGCCGATCGAACATCGCGGCCGGCCATGTTGAGCAGGCGGTGTGTGGAGACATACTTGTACCAGTTGACGCCGCGGATCTCTCCGACAGCGAACGACACTGCGGTCAACACGACAATGCCCAGTACGACTCCTCCGGCGATGAGTACGGGGCGGTTTCGCTCCCGCCGGCCGAAGGCGACGGTGTTGCGGGAAATTTCGGTTCCGCACTCCGGGCAGCGGTTGGCAGTTAGGCCGGTGAGGTTGTAGCGGCAGTGCGTACAGTAGGGGTAGTCATCGACTTGGCGCCCTTCCAGACCAATGACCAGGAGGGTGGCGCCAACCAGAAAAAGAAATGGGAGTATGAAGATCATCGGGGCGGATTATACCGGGCGCCTGGCGACAACCGGAACCCCGAACGCCTTATGCAATCCTCCCCATCTGGCGAGCGGCGTTTGAATCTCGTTATCAGTCCTCTCGCGATTCGTCCTCGTGTTCGTCGTTGTCCGAGGAATGCAATGTCTGCTGCTGATACTCGGAGACCAGCGGGCGTATGCCGAGATCATGGACGAGGTGGCCTCCGAGATAGCCGGTGTTGGCCAGAAGAAGCATCCCCCCTGAATAGACGAGCAGGAAGACGACGACGGTGATCGTTCCGGCCTTTCGCCTGAGCGGGCGTTTGAGGAGGTGAGGTCCGAATGCGATTCCCGCGAAGACGATCGCCAGGCCGAGGAACACCAGCCGGGACGTTTCCGCGAGTTCCATGTGCCGCTCGATGACGCTGTTGATTTCCGGCGTTCGGTTGACCAGGTCAGCGGCAGCCTCCCCCGAAGCCACGGCGAGAAAGGCACCGATGACCCCGAGGGCCATGATGGTAAAGGCCGAAATCGCGAACCAGAGAAAATGTTTGTAGAGGATCAGGCCAAGGATCACGAGGACCGGCGCGACCATGAGCAGGGCTATGGGGAAGTGAACGACGATCGGATGAAACTGGTCCCAACTCGGTATCGGGGGGAACATGGCGTTTTCCTTCAATGAGCCGCAGTGCGTGAATTGAACCCGGTAAACGCGACGTTGGAGCTGCGACGACCGGACATGGAGTATGTACCCGTGGGTGGAATCGGGCAAATCCGCAGCTCTTTGGATCAATTCGGGGCGCGTTTCCCCTCGGCCGCAGGGTCCGCCGGGCGGGAAAGTGCGGCGCCGTCGAGGAGCTCGAAGAACTTGCCGGTGGCGGACAGCAGCTCGGCCACGTTCGCGCCAAGCAGGAATGTCAGGCTCGAAACCTCCTGTTGCTGATTGAAGAGGTTCTGGCGGCGGATGAGGAGTTCCTCGACGTTGAGGCGATCGGCCTGATAGTCGGTGACTCCGGTTTCGTAGTCCTCGACGTAGCGGGGCAAATTGCGGATGAGGTCCTGACGGCTGGCCCCGACGGTATCGATACGCACGATCGGCTCGAGCGTGTCGACATAGATGGCGTTCTCCCGGGCGACGATGGCCTGCTTGAAGCGGCGGATGTTGGCCTCGGCCTGTCGGACGAGGCTGTCGGTCACGCGGGGGTCCACGGCGCTGAGGTCCAATCCCACGGCGACGGACCAGTCGGAGGCGCCCTCCCGTGAGCCTCCTCCTTCCAGATCGGATTCAGCGCCGAGAAGCAGTGCTGCATCCCAGCGGCCGCGGCGGGCGAGGTCGAGCTGGACCTCGGCGTTGCGGACGGAGTTTCGCAGGGTAGCGATCTCGGGGTCGGTGTCGATGCTGGCCTGGAGCACGTCCTGGTGGGTCATGCCCGCGAAGGGGTTGAAGGGCTCTTCGATGAATTCGACCTCGGCGTGGAAGGGCATGCCCACCGCGGCCTTGAAGCGGCCGAGCTGAATGTCGTACCAGCCGGACTCGGTGCGGAAGTTGGCAGATACGCGGGCGATTTCGGCTTCGAGACGGCGGCGATCGGACGTGGCGTCGCGGTCCGCGATGTCGTTGACCGTGGTGCGGAGTGCGAGGAGATCGTCGCGCCACTGACGGTAGTTCTCGACCGTGCGGAACCGCTGAATGACGTCGTGGAATCGAAAGAGGACGTCCTGAAGTCTTGACCGCACCTGCTGGATGTAGGCGAGCTGGGCGTCGTCGAGCTCGTTGCGGCGGAAGATGTCCTCGCTCGTGCGCTCCAGTTTCTCACGCGAGACCCACAGCGGATAGCGGAGGTCGAGGGCGACAAATGGATTGTTGCCAAGGTCGTCGTCGATCTCCGTCGCGTCGATGCCTACGGCCAGGTCGAGTCTCGTGGTGTCGAAGAAGCGTTTTTCGAGGGCGAGCTGCACCGCGTGATCACGAGCGCGGGATACGATGTTATCGAATCGTGCTTCATCGAACTGGTTGTCAATTCTCAGGCGTGGCGTGAGCGAATCGCGAGAGGTGTAGAAGAAGTCGTAGCGGGCTTCCTCGGAGCGGAAGCGCTCGTAACTGGACTTGATGTCCGGCTGATGGTTGAACGCCAGCGGGATGACCGTCCGGGCGGAGAGGGCGTATTGCACGCCCTGGGGTTCGGGGAGGAGCCGCTCCCGTCCGGGCGGCTCGGCGGAGCGCGCCGGAACGGGCAGATTGACTTCGTGCCGAAGCCGGGCGGAGGGCAGTTCGCGCGAGCAGTTCGGGCCGATCGCCAGCAGGCTGACCAGAAGGAGATGGACCCTCCGGGGTGCGGGAGACGTGATGGGTCGAAGCGGCTGGTTCAAAACTGGTCTGGTCTGCAAAGATCGAAGCCGTTGGGTCCTTCTCGATTGCCGATCGCGCGGAATCGGTTCCCTTATAGGTAGATCGGCTCCGGCTGACAACGGCGCTCAGGTAACGGTGTCGCTTGTCGTCCGAGGGTGGCGTGGCGGGGAGCTTGCATGGAAAATGGGGCATGATGGAGCGCGCCCGTGACGAGTTTCCTGATCGAAAGGCTGTCGGGGATCAGGATGGCTGCGAGCCGGCCAAACGGAACATGCGCCGCTTTGCGCTGAGGGTGGCTCGGGCCTTGGCGATCGGGTACCTGTTGGCCCGCGTTGGAGCTGCGTTGTTTCAAGAACGACTGATCTATTTTCCGCAACGGGAACTCGAGGCGACGCCGGCCGATGTCGGGCTCGGGTTCGAGAATATCCACCTGCCGACATCCGACGGGGAGACGATCCATGCGTGGTATATCCCGAGGGACGTTGCCCGCGGGACGGTGCTGTGGTCGCACGGGAACGGCGGCAACATGTCGTTTGACCTGGCGGTGGCCGAGGCGCTCCATCGAATGGGCTGCAACGTGCTGCTTTACGACTATCGGGGATACGGAGAAAGCACGGGTTCGCCCGGCGAACAAGGGACATACCGCGACGCAGAAGCGGTGTGGGCGTACCTGACGGAGACACGGGGAGAAAGCACCAGTCGGATTGTGATCGGGGGGCGCTCGCTGGGCGGGGCGGTGGCAATTGAGTTGGCGTTGCGCCATCGGCCGGCGGCGCTGGTCGTCGAGTGTACGTTCACGAGCCTGACGGATGTTGCCCGGCTGCACTATCCGCTGCTGCCGGTGAGCTGGATTCTCGTGCACCGCTACGAGTCGGTGGGCAAGGTCGGGAGAATCGGATGTCCGAAGCTGTTCTTCCACGGGCGGGATGACGCGCTGATTCCTCTTTCAATGGGCCGGAGCTTGTTCGACGCGGCCGCGGAGTCGAAGGAATTCATCGTTACGCCCGGCGATCACAACGAAGCCGGCTTTCTCTATTCACCGGAGTATCGCAGGAAACTCGATGGCTTTCTGGACGATGTGTTCTCGAATCGTGGCGCCGACTGACGGCGGGTGCGTCGATCTCGGGCCGGGCGTTGTGCCATTATCGGGCCGATCGGTGTGGTCCGGCGACCCGTTTGATACGGCCAATCGAGAGGCCTAGAGTCAAAACGAGGAGCGCATGGCGCGGTCCTCGGCGCGGCAGGCAAGTCAGCACCAACTATTGCGGACCGCGTCGGAAGGGGAAAGGCGGGCGGTTTCGCCCGCAGCGGGGAGAAGCGGCATGGACGGCTTGAAGACCCTGATTCACTTTCACTCGAACTACTCCTACGACAGCAATATCTCGCTGGAATCGCTCGTGGCGTTTGCGGAGCGCGAGAATTTCGGCTGCCTGGCCCTGACCGATCATGACAACCTGGAGGGAGCCCTGCGGCTGCGGGAGATGACCTCAATGAAGGTCATCGTGGGCGAGGAGATTACGACCCGGGACGGCGACGTCATCGGCCTGTTTCTGGAGGAGTTCATCCGGCCGGGTATGAGCGCCCGGGACACAGCCCTGGCCATCCGCGAACAGGGCGGGCTCGTGCTCCTGCCGCATCCGTTCACCCGGGCTTTCGGCGTGGGGGTGGGGGCGAAGGCGTTTGATATGCTTGACCTCATCGACGCGGTGGAAGTGAACAATGGGCAACACGTCACGTCGGGCCCGGATCGCAAGGCACGACGCTTCGCCAAATCGTTCGATTTCGCCCAATTCGTGGGTGCGGATAGCCACATGACACACAGCATCGCGCCGTGCTACCAGATCATGCGCGATTTTGACGGGCCGGCCGATTTTGTTGACGCGCTTCGCGGCGCGACGTTGCACCCCGGCCGGCACCCATTCTCCTATTTTGCCGCAACGGCGTACCGGATTGCCTGCCAGCAGTTGGGGCTGACGCTTCCGGGCGGATACGGCATCCGCTCGAAGAGCGCGTCGGTAGAGGTCTCCGCGCCGGCCGCCGCGTCCCAGGCGGCGCTGCAACCCGTCCGGGCGTGAATCCCGGACTTCGCGTCCGCCGATCTCGTGCCGGCGGCCTTTTCGTCCACCAAGACAAAGCAGCCCCGATTCGTCAAGGCGAAGCGCCTGCGACGCATCGGGGCTTTTCGTTGCACAAGAGCGGAGCGGTTGCGCGCCGCGGACGACGCGCGCTCCGGCAGTACGTTGCCTGTCCTAGATCCAGGGATAGGGGACGCAGTTCTTTGCGTGATGGCGATCGGCCTCACACTGATTCGGGTAGATCTTCCCATTGTCGCAGATCACCGGGGCGTAGATCTGCGGGCATGGCTGGGGGCGGGCCTCGGCTCGCAGGGCCATGAGACCGAAACCACCCGCTGCGACAACAAGCGACAACAACAGCGTTGAACCCAGACGCTTCATGAGATGCTCCTTTGTGATATGGCCCTTTCCTTCTCCATGGCGGCGCAGAACGCACCACCGTAACATGGGCAGCCATTGTGCCGCGGCGCGGTACAAACTTCAAGTCCCCCGCCAGTCTGGTTGCCGCTGCCCGTCGCCCTTGATGTACAAAGGGGTTAGGATTCGCGTGCAAACGCCTTTGCGGTGTGGCGAGAGTCGCCGGCCCGGGCTCGGGGCGGGTCCAGGGAATTGGCACGCACAAGAAGCGAGTTGACCTGCGATGAAAAAACTGGTTGTGCCGGCAATCGTGGTTCTGGCCGGGATCGCGGCGTGGTTTCTGCTTGCGGGTAGGAATTCGCCGAAGCGGAGCGTGGAGGTTCGCGGGACCATAACGTTCGTTGACGCGGCGGCGGGCATCGGATCGATCGAGTATCGATCCCCACAGACGGGCGAAGCGGTGGAAGTCAGTGCGCGAGTGGGCCCCGGCGTAGCGATCACGTTGAATGGCGCACCGGCGAAGCTGGGCGACCTGCGTCCCGGGGACGAGGCTGTCGTCAAGGCCGAGATTCAGCGGCAGCGCACGGAAGCGGGGAAGACTCGGGAGATCACGGCCACGAACATCGAGGCCATGCGCTCCACACCGGAGACGGCCAAGTCCGGTTCGGAATTGGACACGAAATGACTCGGGCAGATCGCAGAAAATTCGCGGCAGGGCACCGGTTCCTTGTCTGGCAGCGATCCGGCCGGATCGTCGCGCTCCTTGTGCTGGGCGCGCTGTCTTCCGGATGCCGCGAGCGTGGAGGGGAACTCGCGTCCGTGCCGGTGGTTCAGATGGTTACGCCGGACGGATTCACGCTCGTGGTGGAATCGGGCAAGCCGGACATGATCGTGGCGGAATTGGTCGATGCGACGGGCAAGGCGTCGTCGCGAGCGAGTGTCGCCGAGCAGGACGGCCGGCTCGTTGCCCTGGCGTTTTCCGAGTTGGAGCCGGATACGTCCTATCGCTACGCGCTACGCGAGGGCGACAAGGAGCTGGCTTCGGAAGCCGTTCGAACCGCGCCACTGGGGCAACGCGATTTCCGATTCCTCGCATTTGGCGATAGCGGCACAGGGGATTCGGAGCAATATCGGCTGGCCAAGCTCATGCCGCCGCTGAAGCCGGACCTGGTCGTCCATGTTGGTGACCTCATTTATCCCGACGGCGAGGCCAAGGACTACGCGCGCAAGTTCAATGTGCCCTATGCGGGGTTGATTCGTCGCGCGCCCTTTTACCCCGTCATCGGGAACCACGATTATCGAACGGCGCAGGGCGAGCCTCTACTCGATTACTTCGTGCTGCCGCGGAACGGGCCGTCGTCGCAGAAACCGGAGCAGCATTACTATTTCGACTACGGCGAAGTGCGCTTCGTGGGAATCGACACGGATGTTTCCGGGGACGTCATCCGCGATGAAATAGGACCGTGGCTCGATCGTGTGTTGGAGGAACACACCGGGAAGTGGAAGGTCGTCTTTTTCCACCACCCGATGTATACCCACGCATTTTATGCTTCGGCACACCGGATCCGCTCGGTGTTTCAGCCGATATTCGAGGCTCGCGGCGTCGACCTCGTGTTGCAGGGGCACAACCATCTTTATGAGCGCACGTATCCCCTGCTTGTCAATCGGGTCATGCCCGAAGGCGGCGGTGTTGTCTACGTGACCACCGGAGGAGGCGGCGGTGAGCTCTATCCTGCAAAGAAGGAGGCCGATCCGCAATTCGCCCGGCAGTACGACGAGAAGCACAGCTTCACGGTTGTCGATGTGCGGGCGGACGAGATGGCGTTACGGCAGATCGACACCGACGGCAAGACCGTCGATCAGTTCAAGGTTCTGGATTACAGTCCAACTCCGGTGTCCAGTACTCCGTGACCGTATCCCGGGCTGACGGGATGTATCTTCCCACGCTCCAGGAAGAAGGAATCTCCCCGCGATGGATCGACTCAAGGCGTGGTTGCTGATTGTGGTTCTCTGGGCGGGGATCTTCCTGCCGGACCTTGGGTCGTTGGAGCTTCGGGGCGAGGAAGGCCGTCGCGTCCGGCCGGGTATCGCGATGCTCCAGTCCGGTAACTGGATCGTACCCTATCTGAGCGGCCGGCCGTATCTGAATAAGCCTCCCGGAATCAACTGGTTGACCGGCGCTTCGATCGGGCTCTTCGGCGAGCGGTCGGAGTTTGCGGCGCGATTTCCCTCTCCTGTGTTCATCCTGCTCTTCGTCTCAATCGTGATCCTGGTGCCCAATCGAGCGATGGACTTGACGGAGAGACTGTTGCTCGCGTTGTTGTACCTGACCATGTTGAGCACGGTGGACAAGGGTCGGCAGATCGAGATCGAAGCGGTGTACGTCGCGCAGATCGGCATGGCGGCCTACTGGTGGATGCGCGGATACCTCGGGGGGTATTCGCCGTGGTCGATGTGGCTGGGGTCCGCGGCTTTCCTGGCACTGGCCATGCTGACGAAGGGTCCCCTCTTCGGAGTGGTGATCTTCTACGCGATGGTGTTCTTCGTTTTGTTGGCCCGGCGGGAACTCAAGCGGCTGTTCCGCCTTCCGCATATCTGCGGTGTGGTGTTGTGGATGGGGCTATTCCTGCTTTGGCTCTGGCTGGCGAAGCAACAGGTACCCGCCTCGAAGATTGCCTCGACGTATGCGGAGCAGGCGGGATTCGTCCTTCTCGGGCCGGAGTTCGCGTGGGAGAAGCGTGGCGAAGTCATCTGGCGGTCTCTCCAGAGCCTGCTGCCCTGGCTCGTATTGGCTCCGCTGCTGTGGAAGCGGTCGGTGTTGGAGGCGATGTCGCCGGAGCAGGCAGCCTGCGTACGCGGACTTCGAAACGCCGTGGTGGTGTGCGTGTTGCTGGTGATCGTCATACCGGGCTCGGTGGCGCGGTATTCCATGCCGGTGGTTCCATTGTATTGCATGGCCCTGACCGCGGCTCTGCGGGCCGATGATCGCCTCACCATCGGAAAGGACGCACGTCGACTCGTAGCCGTCATCGCCGTTTGTATTCCGATCATCACCGTGGTCATGGCTTTCGTCGCCGGGTTCAACGCGAAGGTCATCTGCATGCTGATTCTGGGCGTGGGCGCGGCCGCGGTGTTTGGAGCACAGCGTATTGCGCTCAACAATTCCCTTCGGGCGGTTGGCGCATTGTCCGTGTTGATCATGCTCGGGGCGATGAACTGGGCAATCTTCACGCCGATGCTTCGAGAGGGAAAGGAGAGCCGGCACATCTGGGGAGAAGCGATCAACGAGCGTGTTCCAGAAGGCGCGACGATCTACGCGTTCGATCCGGGCAACCAGATTTTTCTATTCTACGTTCGCGAACCGGTGACATACATCGTGGAGCCTGAGCAGATTGACCGGGACGTTCGCTATCTGCTGGTGGGAGACGCGGAGTACCAGAAGGCCGGTCTCGAGGATTATCTGCGGGGGCGCCAACAGGAGGAACTCTTGCCGTTCGAGTATCGTGACCGCGGGCATTATCGTCTCATTCGGCTTGAATAGTGGAAACAGCGGAGACGGATGCAGATGAAGTGAGACGATTGCGCACGACGCGCGGGATTCGGAGGATTGTCCTCGATCAGATTGGGTGAGGTCGCCGACGTTTCTTGGCCGTGACGAGCCGGGCGGTTACAATCGGATTGGATGTGATCGTTTGAAGCAGTCGCTGCGGCTTGCGGGCGGTGGCTGAAGCGGGGGGGTGTAGCTCAGCGGTAGAGCAACGGCCTTTTAAGCCGTAGGTCTTGGGTTCGATCCCCAACACCCTCAGTCTTGCAGGTGAAGGTCCGCCGCGGATATTGAGAGCTGGCCGACGTTACAGGCGACATGGTCGGCCGGAGAGTAACTGGTTCTGGCCCCGGCACTTGCGCGACATCGGTTCGAGCGCGACAGTCTACGGTGATGGCATCGTTGCGCAAGGCGAACGGTGCTCGACGCACATCCTTGGGTATTGTCCTCAAGACGGCACGATCCCCATGCGCACGAGTTGGCCGCTTTTGTTGATGATCCAGATGCGCCCGCATTGCGCGCACTCCAGAATAGCCAGTTTTCGCGAAAGGAAGACCACGTCCGCAAAGAAGAGTCTGCATTTGCAGTCATTTGCGGAATCGGCTCCGTTCCCATTTGGAATTGTTGCAACCTTCATGTGTTCGGATCGTTGTGGATGCATAGCGCCATGTATCGCAACGGGCCCTTTGCCAATCATGCAGCGTGTCAGTCATGCGAACTGTGGTAAGATCAATGTTCTCTTTGGGTTCGCGAAGTTGCCCGTAATGCCTCAAGGCTCTGCTTCACGCCGAATCGAGCCTGATGAAGCGCAAGGGCGAACGTTCGAGAGAACATAACGCATTGGAACGACAGCAGGGGTCATCCCTAACAGGTTGGCTGGCACGACGAATCAGGTCGGGCCCACAAGATGGCGTGGCGGAGAAGAGCAGAATCGACGAATGGCTGTGGGAATCGCTGCGCGAAGTTCTTCAGAATTCTGATCTTTTCGGTGTGCGAAGGATATTACGGCGATCAGTCATCATGCTTACAGGCCGGGCGCAATTCCTGGCGAAGATGGTCCAGGAGCCACTGGGGTCTGACGACCTCGGCATCCTGGCCAAATCCCTTGATCGAGCGAAGGAACTCGACCACATTGGCCAGTCGAAACAGGGCCAACAGGTCGTCCTTGTTGCCGGTGGTCCGCTCGAACAGCGTTAAGTTGGCGTCAGCCCTGGCCGGCTGTTGGCTTTTGTGCCAGACGCGTTCCTTGATCGAACAACCTTCCGCCGCGCCCTTTCGGCCAACATGATGAGAAGCAGAGCGGTGCGAACTGGCGCGCCGCCGATCGCAGTCCAGAATGACGCGGGCGCCGAATTGGGCCATCCGAGGGGTCCGGAGTGGCAGGGGAGCGGAAAAACGCTCGAAAGACTGGCGCGCGCCCTGCGGACCTTTTCCGGGTGGAGCGAGTTTGGTGAAAGACTCGCTGTATTTCCCATATTAACAACCGGCGTTATACGCACCACGAGAATTCAGGCCATGTTCAGATAAGTAGCGGATTAATAATGCTTTAGGAATCTCCAAGGCCCGGTGACCGAGCGGGCGGGGTTGACGAAGCTAACGGCCAGGCTATACTCTCGTCCTGAACGATTTGAACGTTTTTCAGTCTTGGGTATGCCTCAAGGGCCCGTCGTCATTCAGGGAATTCTGAAGTACTTGAAAGGTGGTGCTCGGCCGCCGGACACGTGGCGGCTGGAGTGTTCATCGACGGTGGCGGAATGGGGCGACAGGATTTCCCTACCTGAACGGAATGTCAGCATGCGCATGCGAGCCTCAATCCACTCCATCATCGGCTGGGTCGATTCCCGCGAGCTCAATGCTGCTGTGCACGATCCACGTCGTCAGGTCACCGATCCGGTCCGCTGGATCCCCTACGTCGCTCTGCACGCCGGATGTCTCGGTGTGTTATGGGTCGGTTGGAGCTGGACGGCTCTGTCGGTCGCCATCGCCCTGTATCTGCTCCGGATGTTCGCGATTACCGGTTTCTATCACCGTTACTTCTCCCATCGGGCGTTCGCGACTTCGCGGTGGGCGCAGTTCGTATTTGCCGTCTGGGGCAATGCGGCGGCGCAGCGCGGTCCGATCTGGTGGGCGAGTCATCATCGGCAGCATCATCAACACTCCGACAGGGAAGAGGATGCCCATTCCCCGGCGCAGCACGGATTCTGGTGGAGCCATCTGGGCTGGCTTACGGCCCGCGACAACCTCGCGATCAACAGTCGCTATGTGCGCGACCTACTGCGGTATCCAGAGCTGCGTTTCCTTGACCGATTCGACTTCCTGGTTCCATCCGCGCTCGCGGTCGCCCTGTTCCTGGCGGGCACCGTACTTCATCGCGTGGTCCCGCACCTGGGTACAGACGGTCCGCAGATGCTCGTCTGGGGCTTCTTTGTTTCCACGGTGGTCCTGCTCCACGGCACGTGCACCATCAACTCCCTCGCCCATCTATTCGGCTCGCGACGCTACGAGACCAAAGACGACAGCCGCAACAATTTCCTGCTTGCGCTGCTGACACTCGGTGAAGGTTGGCACAATAACCACCACCGTTGCCCGTGGGCGGCGCAGCAGGGGTTCTACTGGTGGGAGATCGACATCACGTATTACGGACTCCGGTTGCTGGAGACCCTGGGGCTGATCTGGAACCTGAAGCGGGTCAGCGCAGGCGTGCGCTCGGTGACCATGCGTGCGTCGTGCGAATCGAGGAGCGGGTGATGCGCATCGCCGTCGTGGGTACGGGTATCTCGGGCATGGTCGCCGCATATCTGCTACACGATGACCACGATCTGACCGTTTTCGAGGCGGGCGATTATATCGGCGGCCATACACACACCGTCACGGTGGACGATCCCACGGGTCCGACCAACGTGGACACGGGGTTTATCGTCTACAACGAGTGGACGTATCCGAACTTCTGCAAGTTGCTCGATCATCTGAACGTGGCCACCCAGCCGAGCAACATGAGCTTCAGTGTTCGGGACGAGGCCGCTAATCTGGAATACAAGGGCGACAACCTCAACACGCTGTTCGCCCAGCGCAGTAACCTGCTCCGCCTCAATCATTACCGTATGATCTACGACATCCTGCGGTTCTACCGACAGTCCCGCAAACTTCTCGGCAGCGGGGACCACGAGACGACGCTCGGGGAATTCGTCCGTGCCCAGCGGTACTCAGCGGCGTTCGTCGAGCGCCACCTCATTCCCATGGGCGCGGCGATCTGGTCGGCCGACCCACGGCAGTTTTATGATTTCCCCATTGGATATTTCGTGCGGTTCTGTCACAACCACGGGATGCTCAATGTCCTTCATCGACCGCAATGGCGGGCGATTCGCGGCGGTTCCGTCCAGTACGTGAACAAGCTTGCCGGTCCCTATCGCGACCGTATCCGCTTACGGACACCGGTCAGCGCCGTTCGCCGATTGCCAACGCACGTGGAGGTCACCTCCTCTCGATACGGCGTCGAACGGTTCGACCACGTCATTCTCGCCACGCACAGCGATCAGGCCCTGCGGCTTCTGGCCGACCCCAGCCGCGTGGAGCGTGAAATCCTCGGAACCATGCTTTACCAGCGCAATGACGTCGACCTGCACACGGACATTCGTCTTCTGCCCAAGCGGAAGCGAGCGTGGGCGAGCTGGAACTACCACATTCCTGAGCGGCGGCAATCCGCGGCGACCATGACCTACAACATGAATATGCTCCAGTCCCTGCATACGCAGCACACCTACTGCGTGACGCTCAATGACAAGGATCGGGTCAGCGCCGACCGGCGGCTGCGTCAATTGGTCTACGAGCATCCCGTCTACACGACGCGCAGCGTGGCCGCCCAGCGCCGGCATGCGGAAATCAGCGGCGTCAATCGCACACACTATTGCGGCGCCTACTGGGGCTATGGGTTTCACGAAGACGGGGTCAACAGCGCCCTGGCGGTGTGCCGGTCCTTCGGGAAGGAGTTGTAACGTGCGCAGTGCGATTTACGAAGGCCGCGTACGTCACCGTCGTTATTCCCCGGTCGAGCACGCTTTTCAACACCGGGTCTTCATGATGTACCTGGATCTGGACGAGCTTCCGACATTGTTTCGGCGCCATCCATTGTGGTCCTGCGAAGGAAGGGCCCCGGCCCGGTTCCGGCGCCGCGATCACCTGAAAAACCATGCACCGGCCGACCGGGATCTTCGGGAAGCCGTGATGGACCTCGTTGCCGAACAAACTGGAACGCGCCCCGCCGGGCCGGTTCGCCTGCTTACCCACCTCGAGTATTTCCGCTACCGGTTCAATCCCGTGAGTTTCTATTTCTGTTTTGACGCCGCGGACCAACGGGTGGAGACGATTATTGCGGAGATCAACAACACGCCCTGGGGCGAGCAGCATTGCTATGTCCTGCCGACCCGCGCCGATGCGCGCGGGGGTGGTGTCAAGCGATTCCAGTTCGACAAGACCTTTCACGTCTCGCCGTTCATGGGCATGGATACAAGGTACACGTGGCTTTTCACCGAACCGTCTGCGCAGCTCAGCATCCACATGGAAAACGCGCGGAACGGTGAGAAATACTTTGATGCCAGTATGACGCTGCGCAGGCGGGAGATTTCGGGCGCGGCCTTGAACCTCGTCCTGCTGAAATACCCGCTGATGACGCTACGGGTGATCGCGGCGATTCACTGGCAGGCGCTTCGACTGTGGCTGAAGCGCTGTCCGTATCATCCTCATCCTTCCACGCTCGCGGAGGGAGGGCCGAGGGCCGAGTCATGCTGACAGAATCAACCATTCCCAGCGCCCGGGCTCGTGGGCGGGAGTTTCGCCCCGGTTGGCTCGACCGAATCGCCAGACGCCTGGTGTTCGGGGCATTGGAGGCCATGCGGGAGGGATCGATCGAGGTCTACGACGGCAGCGCTTGTCGGCGTTTCGGCGATCCAGGCGCCCCCGAGGAGCTTCGCGCCGACGTTGCGATCGACGATGCACGTTTCTACCGGGCGCTGCTTTTGGGCGGAACGCTCGGCGCTGCGGAAGCATACGTCGACGGCTTGTGGCGCACAAAAGAGCTCACTGCGCTCATCCGCCTGCTGCTGCGTAACGAAAGCGCTTTCCGAGATTTAAACGGGCCATTGACCCGGTTGTCGGCCCTCAGGCAGCGCCTGGGGCACGCCCTTCGCCGGAACACGAAGGCCGGAAGCCGGAGGAACATTGCCGCGCATTATGACCTCAGCAACGATTTCTACGGGCTCTTTCTCGACGAGACGATGACCTACTCGTGCGGCATTTTCGAGCGTCCGAAGAGCACGCTGCGTGACGCGTCGATTGCCAAGCTGGATCGGATCTGCCGCAAGTTGCAACTCGCGCCTCACGACCACGTTGTCGAAATCGGATCGGGCTGGGGCAGCTTCGCGGTGCATGCGGCGAAGCGCTATGGCTGCCGCGTGACAACCACGACGATCTCCGTTCAGCAGTACGAATTTGCCCGGCAGAGGATCGCGGCAGCGGGGCTCGACGATCGCGTCAAGGTCCTGCTGCGAGATTACCGTGATCTTAAGGGGCATTACGACAAACTTGTCTCCATCGAAATGATCGAGGCCGTCGGCTGGCAGTATTTCGACACGTTCTTCAAGACTTGCAGCGAACTGCTCAAGCCCGATGGCGCCGCCTGTATTCAGGTGATCACCATGGCGGATCGCTATTATGAGGATGCGAAGCGATCGGTGGACTTCATCAAAAAGTACATCTTTCCCGGGAGCTGCATTCCCTCGATCGGGGCGATGACCCGCTCCCTCGCCCGGGCGACGGATCTGACCGTCGCTCACCTTGAGGATATCACTCCGCATTACGCTCAGACCTTGCGCAGTTGGTACGATCGATTTCGCGAAGAGTTGCCCAAAATCCACGGGCTTGGATTCTCCCCGGAGTTCATCCGAATGTGGGAGTTCTACCTCTGTTACTGTGAGGCGGGATTCCACGAACGCACCATCGGCAACGTTCAGATGATGCTGGTCAAGCCACGTTTTCGAGGCGAGTTGCCCATGGGCACGATCGCGGGGGCGAACCTGCCATGAGTCGCATTGCGGCGAATCTCCTCGGTTTTCAAACGGCGTGGTGGGCTTGCGTTCTCAGCGCCCGGTCCGACAGGGCATGGATTGGAATCTGCATCGCGCTGGTTGCGTTCACCGTTCATCTCGCGGTCTCCCCGATGCGGCGAGTCGATTGGTGGTTCGTTCCCCTCGCGGCCGGAGTGGGTTACGCGGCGGACAACATCGCGACGCGATTCGGTGCACTGGAATTCCCGGTGGCGGAATCCGTCATGTTTCCGGCTCCACTATGGGTCGGGGCACTCTGGCTGGCGTTTGCGACAACGTTGAACACATCGTTTGCCTGGTTGAAGGCGCGTCCTGGATTGGCTGCCGTGGTGGGCGCTATCAGCGGACCGCTTTCGTATGCTGCCGGGAGCGCCCTCGGCGTGGTCACTCTGCCAAGTCCCGCATGGAGCGCTCTGGTGCTCGCCGTGGCTTGGGGCGCAACGTTGCCTGGGATCATGCTGATCGCCACGAGGTGTGTCATGCACACGCGACCGTCAGTTGTTCGTCACGTGAAGGTTGCGGGAGGAGCACCATGAGCCCGTGGCTGATCCACCTCGGGAGCGGGCTGCTCGCCGCCGGCGTGATGATGTTCGTGCTCTGGCTCGTTCAGCGGCGAACGCACAATGCGGGCATCGTCGACGTGGGCTGGACTTTCGGGATCGGTGTGCTCGTGGTCGCGCTGGCGTTTGTGACTCCGGGTGATCCCATCCGACGGGCGACTGTTGCGGCGATAACCGCGTTCTGGTCGCTGCGGCTCGGGACGCATCTCGTGCGGCGCGTGGGCCGCGAGCCTGAAGACGGTCGCTACCGAAATTTGCGGGAGTGGGCGGCACCCAAGGAGCAGTCCGTGCTGCTGATGTTCTTCCTTCTCCAGGCGACCTGGGTCGTTCTGTTCGCCGTTCCGCAGTACGTGGCCATGTACAACGCCGCGCCATTGGGCCTGCAGGACGCTGCAGCGATGCTCCTTTTCGCCGTATCGATTACGGGAGAGGGGATTGCGGACCGCCAGCTGGCTCGCTTCCGGAACGATCCTGCCCATCAGGGGGAGGTATGCCGTTCGGGTCTGTGGCGCTACTCTCGACATCCGAACTACTTCTTTGAGTGGCTGCACTGGTTTGCGTACCCCTTGCTGGCAGTTGGCGTGGGACCGGCAGCTTGGATCACGCTGCTCGGGCCGATGCTGATGCTTGTCTTCCTGCTGAAGATTACCGGCATTCCCCCGACCGAGCAGCGAGCGCTCCAAAGTCGTGGGGAGCGCTATCGCGAATACCAGCGCACCACCAGCGCCTTTTTCCCCTGGTTCCCCAAGGAGGCTGCCTCGTGAGCTTTCCCGGTTTGGCAACGGCGATTGGCCTAGTCGAGCGCGGCTGGGTTCCCGACGGAGTCGTCCGCTCGGGGATCCGCGCGGTCATTCGTAGCGGGTTGAGGGAGCGCGGCCGCTACGGTGGGACCGAGCAGCAGGAGGCGCACCGGCGGCTACTGGCGGAGATGGCTGCGGCGCCTATTGCGCTGAACGCGGACGCCGCCAACGCCCAGCACTACGAAGTACCCGCGGCTTTCTTCGGGCTCGTGCTGGGGCCGCATCGTAAGTACAGCGGATGTTACTGGCCCGAAGGGGTCAACCATCTGGGGGAAGCCGAGGCGGCTTCGCTTCGTGTGACCTGCGAACATGCCGAGCTGCAGGATGGACAAGATATCCTCGAGCTTGGTTGCGGCTGGGGTTCGCTTTCCCTGTGGATGGCAGAGAATTATCCTCAGAGCCACATCACGGCCGTTTCCAATTCCCATTCGCAGCGGACGTTCATCGAGGAACAGTGTCGAATCCGAAACCTGACCAACCTCCGTGTCATCACCGCCGACATCAACGACTTCGACACGGACGACCGTTTCGACCGTATCGTTTCCGTGGAGATGTTCGAGCACATGCGGAACTACGAGAGGCTGATGGGTCGGATCGCCGACTGGCTGAGGGAGGACGGCAAGCTATTCGTGCACATTTTCGTTCACGGCCGGTGCGCGTACCTCTTTGAGACAGTCGGTCCGGCGAACTGGCTGGGGCGCTATTTCTTCACGGGCGGCATGATGCCCGCTGACGATCTTCTGCCCCGGTTTCAGCGAGACCTGCTGCTCGAGCATCAATGGCGGCAGGATGGTACGCACTACCGCAAGACGGCCGAAGCATGGTTGGCAAACCTCGACGCCCAGCGGTCCGCGGTGCTCGAGCTGTTTGAACGCGTCTATGGGCCGCACGAGAAACAACGCTGGATGCGTCGCTGGCGCGTTTTCTTTCTATCGTGTGCCGAGTTGTTCGGATACGCGGATGGAATGGAATGGTGGGTATCACACTACCGATTCGTGAAGCGACACCGCCCAGCCACCGCGGACGGAGGACCCCATGAAACTGTCAGGCCTTGAGACGCGCTTTCTGGCGGGAGCGGGAGCAATTCTGGCCCTGACGCTGGCGGGTGGCATCGTCTGGGCTTCGATGGCCTCAACTCTCTCCGCAGGGCTCTCCCATCTTGCCGCCGATCGTTGGGGCGTCGTCACCTTGGTGGATGTCTACGCCGGAGCATTTGTGGTCGCTGCGTGGATGTGGAATGTGGAACGCCGGCTCTCGACGTGGTTGCCCTGGTGCGTTGCCCTTCTTTGCCTGGGGCACCTCGTTTCCGTCGCCTATCTGGTCGTACGTGCGTTGCGAGCGGCGACGCTCCAAGACATATTCTCCGGCCGCTGCGGTCAACCATCTTGAAGCGCTGGTTTACATCAGTGCGCGGCGCTGCCAACGGGAGCTATCGACCCGGTGGACCCCAGACCCAGTTCTCCATTCCGAGACCGCGCACGATCGGGTCATGGTAGGCTATGCCCAACGCAATCGCACCCCATACAACAATGGCGGCGACCATCATGCGGTCTTTGAGGATGATCTCGGTTGGTCCCGCATAGATGCCCAATTCAGTGAGCATCGCGAAGCGGAAGACACCATAAACCACGATGGGCAGCGTGTAAAAGAGATACTCCTTGTGGAAGGGCGTGGGAGAACGCGAAGGCTCGACGGTGTAGAGCAGGAAAGTGACGATCGCAATTGCGGCGGAGACGGCGATCAGGTGCGTGAGGAGCTGCGGCGTGTAACGGACCAGTGTCTTGCGATGCTCGCCTGCGGCATCACCGTCGCCGATCATGGTCGATTCGCAGCGACGCTTACCGAATCCAAAGAAGAGGCAAATGGTGAAGACGCAGGCGACGAGCCATTCGGATGTGACCAGATCGACCGAAGCGGCGCCAGCCCAGGCGCGCATGACGAACCCTGACGCAAGAAGGATAACATCGAGGATGACTCGCTCCTTGAGAGCAAGGGAGTAAGCGATCATCGTGATCAGATAAAGGGCCAGGATGGCCGTTACCGTCAGGTTGACGAGAAGCGCGGTCAATGCGAACGCCGAAGCAGCAAGCGCACCAGCGAGGATCAAGGCGACCGTGGGTGAGATCGCTCCGCGCGCGATGGGTCGATGGCGCTTGGTGGGGTGACGTGCGTCAACTTCGCGATCAATCGTGTCGTTGAGCGCATAGATCGAGCTCGCCGCGAAGCAAAACGCCACAAATGCCACGCAGGCATTGAGGACGCCTTCAATTGAGGAGAGCTTCAGGCCGGCCGCGGGACCGGCAAACACGACGACATTCTTGACCCATTGCTGCGGGCGCAGCAGGGCGATCAGGTCGCGCGGCGTGGCCGACGACGTGCCCGATTCGATAGAGTCGGCCACCGGCACTTGTTCCCTGGCTCCTTCCTGGTCTCGCAGCAACACCTTCCAACCGTTTGCGGCTTCGTACTACTTCGGCCCGGATGTACCGGGAGTCAAGGGCTTGTCGTTCGCCAGGAAGTCCGCGAGGTACTGTCGGTCGGCGTCGTCGAGCCCGGAGAGACGCGCATCAAGCTCCCTGGCCTTGAGCAGGTGCTCCCGAGCAAGATCGATACGATTCGTTTCTGCCGCGACCTGGCCCAGATGGAAATGGGCGGCCGTTAATGTAGGCGACTGTCCTGCGATCTCTATTGCGTTATTCAGGTTGGTTTCAGCTCCTACGTAATCTCCTGCGGCCAGCAAGGCGGTTCCGTAGGTATCGAGCAACTCGCCCGTTTTCCGGCCTCCCGCAGCCAGGTATTCGCGGACCATATCTGCAGCCTCCTTCGGACGTTTGAGGTGGCGGACGTACAGCCATGCAAGGGCGTTAACGGGTTCGGGTGAGGCAGGCTCGAGTTGGCGCGCTTCCAGAAAGCGCGATTCCGCCGCGGCAAAGTCGTTCTGCTGGTACAGGCACAATCCCGCCCGATACATGGCATCGGCGGCCTGGTCGGGATGCTCACTTGCGATAACGAAAAGCATCCTGATTCCCAGATCCCGCATCCCCGCATCGCTTGGGTGGCTGCCGAGCATCTGAGCCGCGACAGCGAGGGACGAGACGTCGTCCGGATTCGATTGTTTCCTGGTCTCGGCGAGATCGCGGATGGCGACGTAGTCGCCCTGGCCGACCAAATGGTGCAGCAGGAACTGAAATGCCTCGGCGGATCCGTTCGACTCCTTCAAGGCATTCTCGAATTGCTGCCGGGCCTTCTCATGATTCCCTTGGGCGTCATACAGCCGCCCCACGGCGAGCATCTCGGCGACAGTGGGAGTACGTCCGGCGGATTGTTCCAGGAACGCAATGCCGCGGTCGGCCGCACCGGTTTGAATATACGCATCAGCCAATCGCGCCACGGCCTGGGGCATGCGCGGACGAAGCTCCAATACCCGGCGTAGCGTGGGAATCGTGCGATCAATCTGCCCTCGATAGCCATCCAGCTCCGCACGGAGGAGGAGCAGTTCAACATCCTCGGGCTGCCGGATCAAGCCGTTTTCGATGGTTGCGTCCGCCTGGATCAGTTTCCCCAGGCGCATCTGCACGGCCGCCAGAATGGCGTATGCCTGCGTGACCGACGGCTGCAACTCGATGGCACGGCTCAGGTGCTGCGCTGCTTCTTCAAGTCGCGGCGGCTCCGCACTGCCGGCGAGTCGTCCTGCAATGACCAGTGCCCGTGCGTCATTCGGATCTTCAGCGAGACGCCGTTCAACGATGGCCTCGGCTTCGGCGCGGTCCTTGGGGGATCCGCCCTGGGCCAAGGATTCCGCCCACGCGAGCGAGCTCTGCGGATCCTTCCCCGAGGCAAGCACGGCGCGTCGGGCGAAGTCGAGCCGGCGATCGCGGTCGCCGCGTGCTCCCCAAAACTCAGCGGCAGCCGCGAGGGTCGAAGGTGAATCCGGGGCAAGTTCCAGGGCCGCCGTGACCGCTGCTTCGGCATCCGTCGGCCGTTCGAGGAGTTCGAGAAAGCGAGCGAGAAGCAGGTACGACTCGGCGGTCCTGTTCTGATCGGCTGAGGTTCTCAGGAAGGACTCGGCTTCTTCCTGGCGGTTTTGCGCCACGAGGGCGCGGACCAGCGTCCATTGGAGCGACGTGGATTCTGCCTGCCCCTCCAATGCGGATCGCAGGATGGACTCGGCCCGATCGGGTTTGCCGGCGGCGATCAGTAAATCGCCGGTCAGTCCGACCCAGTCTGCATCGGTCCGGCCGGCGGCCAGAACCCGTTCGGCCACTTCGGCGGCAGCGGAGATCCTGCGCTCTCGAATAAGCTGTTCCGTACGCTGCTGGAGAACGTCGGGGTTACTGGGGAAGAGATTGACCAGCCTTGCCAGATGGCGGTCGGCTTCGTCAAACCGCCCGCGTTGCTTCAAGAGTGAAACGAGGCGGAGCCCGAGCGACCCGTCGGCCAATTCCGGCTGCCGCACGATGGCATCCTGAATGGACTCGATGGCATCGTCGATGCGTCCGAGGCGTTCCTGGGTCGTGGACAGCGCCGCCCGCGCTTCGACCCATTCGGGTCGTTCGGTCACACAGGCGGTCAGCAGATCCATCGCTTCCTGCGCTTCGTCGGTCGTCGAGCCGAAGCGCATCAGTGCGGAAGCGCGCTGGAAGCGCCACGTGAGTCCCCGTTCGCCCTCAATCGCACGTATCTGATCAATCCACTTCTCCGCGCCACCCAGCGAATCGGAAAGCTCCACGAGGCGGATGCGGGATGTCACGTCTTGCGGAATTAGCTTGGTCGCGGTCTCAAACCACTCGCGAGCGGTGTCCACGTGACCGGCTTGACGCTCATGATCGGCCAAAACCGAGGCCAATCGACCACGAATATCCGCGGGCAGTTCAGGGGTTCGCGCCAGATCAGCGGCGTCGTCAAGGTTGTCATCTGCGAGCAGTGCTCGGACCTTGAGCGTATATCCGTCCGGTGCGAACTCGGGCTCGGCGATCAGTCGGTCGGCGATGGGCCCGACACCGGTGCGTTCCCCGCGAGCCAACATGGATCGTCCGCGCGCGGACAGAATAATCAGTCCGGTTTCGGGATCGGTCTCACGCTGCCGGACCAAATTACTCGTTTCGCTGGGGAATTGGGCCAAGTCCAGGCAGCGGGCGAGAAGCCGAGCCGTCTGCGGTGTTGCTGGTGGACTTTTCGCAAATGCGACGAGTCGTTCGATCAGTGCCGCACGCTGGTCGGCCGGGCGGTCGGCGGCCGCCCAGTCGAGCAGATCAGCCGTGAGCTGCGCACCCTCTAGTTGTTGGAGCTCCTCGGGGCGGTCCGTATTGACACGTTCGAGAATGCTACGAGCCGTGTCGGTCTGGCCTTGTTGGAGTTCGAAGCGGGCTGCGGCCAGCCGGGCGGCGGCGCTGTCCGGTACGTGTGCCAGAAGCTGCTGGTAGTATTTTCGGGCCGATGCCACGGCGCCGGTGTTTCCATAGGCCAAGGCGAGAAGTTCGAGTGTCTTTGGATCGTCCCCGCGGCGGTGCCGCAGCTCCTCAAGTCCGGTTAGCGCTGCGTACGCCTGGTCCGTGGCGAGAGCCCGTCGAGCCCGGAGGGCATTGAGTCGATCGGTCAAGCGGACGGAGGGCTCCTTGACCTCGACGAGTTGCTGAATGCATTGGTCGGCCTGTTGAAGGTCCCCGGCGGTGAGAAAGAGCTCTCCGGCGCGGGCGACAAGGTCCATGTCGAATTCATCGCGAACCCGGGCGAGGAGGTCCTCGGCGGCTTTGCGCAGGACATCCGGCTTGTCGACCTGCGTGGCGTAGTCGGCCTGGAGAACGAGTATGCTGCGGTCCATGGGGAATTCGGACCGTGCCCGCTTGAGGAGTTCGTCCGCTTCGCTCAGGCGATCCTGGGCGATGAAAAAGACGATCGCAGGATAGAGCGTATCCAAATCGTTGGGGGCAAGTGTCAGTGCTTCGGTGAGATGACGCTCTGCGGCCGTATCATCTCCCTGCCCTTTGAAATAGCCGAACGCAGCCAGGTGAATGGCGGGAGCCTCAGGTGCCTGTTTCAACCCTTCGTCAAGCCATTTTCTTGCTGTGTCCGGATTGTTCAGCTCGACGGAGTACAGCGCAACGAGCAGCGGATAGAGTGCGGCGGCATCGGGGTGGTCTGCCACCGTTGATTCGAGGAGCATCGCGGCCTCGTCGTAACGCTTGAGTCCGCGGAGTGCGACGGCTTCCGCCTGCACGGCGTTGATGGAGTTCGGGGCACGCTTCCGCCAGTTGTTCGCCAGTGCCTGGGCCTCGGTGAACTCGCGCAGGCCCAGGAGGAGATCGGAGAGCTTCTTGCACGCGTCATCATTCTCGGGCTGGAGTTGATAGAGCTTCCGCAAAGCGGAGAGCGTTTCGCCGACGAGGCGCGGCGACTCCGACAGCTGATTCATCAAGAGATCGACGTAAGAAGCCATGGCCTCGATGTCGTCGGGCTTGCGATAGAGGTACTGCCGATAGGCGTTCCGTGCTTCGTCGAAGTTGTTCTGTTCGACGGCGGAACGGGCAGTCGCGAGCAGCTTTGTGGTGTTCTGTTGGCGGCGGTACTTGTAGAGTGAAAACGCGGCCGTGCCGGCGCCGCCGATGATGATTAGCGCAACGACCAGCCAGACGAAGATACGGAGTCCGCGGGACCGCGGACGACGGCGAACGGTCATGCCTGAAACCTCCCAAGGAACGGATGATCCGATCAATCGCCCGGCGCGGCGGAAGCAGACGGCTTATGGGCTTCCTTCTCGGTCTCCCGATCGCGCCGCCGGATCTGGAGTCGAATCGATTGGGCGCAAATGCCCTTCCGTGCAAGATGCTCCGCGAAGCGATCCAGCAGGCCGGGCCACATCATGGTCAACGGAGTATAAATAAGCAATTGAACATCCAGCCACAGCGACTGGTGCCGGGCGTACTCCACATCGTAGTAGATCCACTCCTGGAAATCGGAAGGAGCGTCGCCGCGAAGGCGGAGTACCTGCCAGAGACCTGTGATGCCCGGACGCATGGTCAGTCTTGTCCGGCGCCAACCGGGGCAGAGTTGATTCTCGCGGTCCGGGGAAGGCCGCGGTCCGACCAGGCTCATCTGCCCGATCAGTACGTTGAAGAGCTGCGGGAGCTCATCGATGTTGTAGCGGCGCAGCCAGCCGCCAATCGGCGTCAGCCGCGGATCATTGGCCATCTTGAACTGCGGTCCGTCAACCTCGTTCTTGGCCCGAAGCTCCGCCTGAAGCTCTGCGGCGTTGCGGACCATGGTGCGGAACTTCATGCAACGGAATTCGCGCCCGCCTCGCCCCTGTCGGACATCGGCGTAGAACACCGGCCCCCGTGACGTGCACTTCACGAGCAAAGCGACAAGCGCCAGCAGCGGCGAAAGGACAATCAACGAAAGGATGGAGAGCCCCAGGTCCATAGCGCGCTTGACAAATCGATAAGATGGATCGACGCGGCCGCGGGCGCCCAGCGTCAATGCACGGCCGGACCCGGGGGCGTGCTCCAACAAGGCCTGCACATTGGGAGCGGTATTAACCGTTTGTGGACGGCCGAACTTCAGCCAGGCCGTTGCGTCGTCATTGCCGAGACTGGCGAGCGTGACGGAGTTCTCCTCGATGGCTTCCGCGCCGTTCAGGCTTGATAATACGCCAGGGACGGAACACCACGCCGCGCGGCATGTCGATAAAAGCGCCGAGACACTGTCGAGCGACCATCCCTGGGTAAGGAGATGGCGAATGATACTGCCGGCCCGCTCTCCACGAGCGGCGACCAGGCATGCCGGGCCGAAGGAGACTTCGGTTGAAACGGGAGAATCGAAGTAGTGCCGCTCGACTTTGAGGACGCGACCCGTACCGTCGACGATCAGCGATTCCGGATAGTGGGCCGTCGAGACCGAACCGGGGGGGCCGAAGAATAGAGCGTCGTTTTCGCTCTCGTTGGCGGAGCGACCGGCCTCGTCCCAGTCGACGATCGGCATGGAGCCGCCGTTGATCAGCCAGATGGGACCTTGAGCAAGATCAATGTTCGGTTCGAGATCGCCCCGGTCGTTGAACCAGATCGGCGCGCCGGTCAGCAGGCGATCCGGCAGATATTTGGCAAGCTCCCGAGCGGCTTCGGGGAGCAGGAGTCGAACCGGTCCGACCGATCCGATCACCCAGCCCAGATACCATTCGAGCGGCCCCGCACTTTTCTCCGCAGTTGCGTTTGGACCAATAACGCCCGGCGGCGAAACGCGGCGAAGGTCCTCGGCTGAAAAGTGAATCAAGCAGGAGTTGGCCGGCAACGAGGAAATGGCGTTTGCCCCCGTAAGTTCAAGATCAGCATTGTCCGCCCACCGCGACCGAGCCTATTGGTGCGCTTCACCGTATGTGTAGTCGTAGCCATACCCGTAGCCGTATCCGGAACGGACACGGCGGGGATCAACGCCGTTGAGAATGGCGCCGACGACGCGCGCTCCGACGGCGGTAAGTCGCTCGCGCGCCACTTCCGCTTCTTCCCTTGCCGTTCGCCCGGCCCGAAGTACCAGGACGACCTCCTGCACCATGGTGGCCAGAACCAGTGCGTGGCTTCCGACGAGAATGGGCGGGGAGTCGACGATCACCTCGTCAAAGCGGCTCCACAAGCGCTTGAGGCGATTCTGGGTTTCGCGGTTGGTAAGGTGCTCACCGAAGGACTCGTCGATGGCACCGGAGGGCATGAGCGTCAGGTTGGGGAGTGAACCCGGGCAAAGGACATCGCCTTCAGTCGCCTCATTGGCGAGGAACTCGGCGAGTCCCGCGTGGTCGTCCAATTCGAGCTTACGGGTCAGGCCGCGGCGGTAGTTGTCACCGTCGATGAGCAGAACGCGCCGGCCTGTGACGGCCACACTGCGAGAGAGGTTGATTGCGATAGAGGATTTTCCGCTGCCCGGTGCCGGGCTGGTGATGAGGCGGCTGTGGCCTTCGGCCTGGCCGGTTCCCGTGGCGAGCAGTGCCGTGGATATTCCGCGAACCGGATCCTGCAAGCTCTTGTCGAGGGCGAGCGGCGTTCCGTTGGCGCCCTGGACCTGGTGAACGCTGCCAAGTACGCGGACACCGATCTGCGCAGAGACCTGATCGGGCGTCCGCAGGCGCGTGTCCAGTCGATGGCGCAGGAATGCGATCCCGCAGCCGAAAAGGAGGCTCGCGGCAAAGGCGACCGCGGCGAACTTGGGACGCTCGTCAATATTGGGTAGGGCGGGCGGACTTGCCTGCGATTTGCGCGTCACGCGCGGGATGCGACGCTGCTCCACGTTGACCGAGTAGATCTTGTTCTTGACCTGCGTGAGCATCGTCTCGACCTGGTCACGCTCGTGCCGAAGGTCCTCGGCGTTGATGTGCTGCCGAACGGCAGCGAGGCGCTCAGAGTCGAGTCCGGCCAGGGCATTCTGGACCATTTCCTCCTGGATCTCCGCGGCGCGAATTTGGGAAAGAAGCGTCCGTTCCTGATCGCGGAGGAACTCATTCCGAAGCTCCTGGCGCCGCTCTTCGATTCCGGTTTCCAGCCCCTCGATCCGCTTGGGTCGCATGCGGACTTCCGGGTGATTTGCTCCGCGGCCCAGCGCCTCGTCCATGTACGCGTCGGTTCGCAGGCGCCGCAGCTCCTCCTTGAGGGTCAGCAGTTGCGGATCGCGGGCGGTATACGCCTCGAAGTCCGCGAAGTCGACACGGCCGAAGTCGCCGGATTCGCGCGCCTTGCGGAGGGCATCGAGTCGCGCCTGGGCGACGGACTTATCCGTTCGGGCGGCGGTGAGCATCTGGCGGAAGACGGCGACGGACTGATCGGCCGGAACTCCCGCGCCGTCCGCCAGGATGATCCCGGCGTCCTGCGCCAGGTTACGCAGGCTCTCGCCAAGAGCGCGGAGCTTGGCTTCCAGCGCTGCCTGTTCCTGGCGCAATGAACTGAGTACAAGCTCATCGTTGCTGCGGCGGTTGTCCTCTTCGTGGCGGAGGAATGTCGAAACAATGCTGTTGACGACGGCGGCGAGGGTCGCCGGTTTTTGCCCGGTCATGGCGATGCGCAAGAGCTCGGTGCCGGGAAGGCGCGTCACTTCGAGGCGGTCGAGCACCGCTTCTACCGCATCTCCTGAATCCACCAGTGGCGGAAGCGCCTGAACCGCCGGCTCCTGCAATGCCTCGAGGATCAAGTCGGGGCCCAACAGAATGCCTCGCAGCGTCGCAACGTAGGTATTGTAATTGCGGGAGATGTCGACGTTGATGTCGCCCTGGAGAATGGGCGGCGTCACGGGGGCGATGTGGATCACGGACGAGACAAGGTACTTGGGTTTGACCAGGAACCAGACCGCCGACAACGAAGCCACAAGGGCGAGCAGCGTAAAAATCAGGGCCGTACCCCAGCGGGCACAGACCGCGGTGACGAGGTTGTCGCCGTGGTGCTCGGCAGGCTTCGATACCGGCAGGCCGAGCGCCTGGTTCTGTTCTGCGAGAACGATGTCCTTAGGGGTACTCATGCGTTCCTATCTGGCTGGGCCGAATTCCTGTGCCTCCGTCATTCCACTCCGCGCGGCAATCGCTCGGCGAGGAGCGGAAGAGCCAGTTCCATGAATTCTAGAATATCGGCATCCGCGGCATCCCATTCGTCCGCTCTTGGGACGGCGCTGACGTGAACCTGCGCCAGAAAGTGCCCGCCGTCCGGCAGCAGGTATCCCGGTCTGTGCCAGAAAACGCCTCGGGACGAGGGCTGATATTGGCCGCTGACCACCGCAACGAAACCCACCGCAATACGGCGAATGCCCTCGGGCTCGGTCCGAACAAATCGAAAGAAGCCCGCCCGGACGGTCTGCCCGTCCCCTACATTGACGCCCGGGATCGGCTTCTCTTCGGCAGGGCTGTCAATCTTCCAGCCCGCAGCCGGGTAACAGACTTCGGGACCGTGTCCGGTCCCGATATTCTCCCTCCCCCAGTACCCGATGTACAGCAAGACTCGTTTTCCGGTGGTCGGGTTCACATATTCCCGCTGGATGTAGGTATCGACACCGGCTGTTTGCATGACGTCCGCCCGCAGGGGGATGTCGCGCCCGCGGTAGCCGCCGATGTCCATGGGAATGGTCTCCAGGGGTGCCAAGGGCGGTGTGTAGGCGGCCGCGGCGGCGGCGCGGCTGGAACGTGCCCACCGGCTCGCTCCTCCGACAACGGCGAGCAGCAGCAACAGGACAGCAATGACCTGAATGGGTCGCGCCTTTTCCATTGCAGGGTATCGCAGAGACTTGATCGGTTTCGGCCGTACTCGGACGAATGTCCTTTATCGGACGGATGCAACCGAAGGGCTCGGTGTTCCGCGGTCCACGGCGAACCGCTCTCCTAAGGAATCGGCCAAGTTCTGTAGCAGCCGAAGTTCCAGCAACACGAGACCGACCGCAAGAGGCATCATGAGCAATCCGGCGCCGTCGTGGAAAATTCCCTCGGCGAGCCATGCTTGTCCCGCCCGATAAAGCAGGGCCGTCAACACAATGCGAACGATGTTGCAGCCCAAAGCGATGGGAAGACTGGACAAGAAAATAACCACGCGCTGCCAGGTTGCCCGGGGAATCACAGAAGCCACGACACCTGTTACAAGGATGAAAGCGATCGCCATGCGCAGTCCATTGCAGGCCTCGGCCACGGCGACCCGATGTCCGGACACTTCGAGGACGTTTCCGAAACGCTCCACCGGGATCCCTCCGATCTCGAGCATCGTGGCCGATACCTGGGCGCCCAAGGTCTGAAGCGGAAGCATGACAGCATCATGGACCCGCGAAGGCAGAGGCAGCATGAGAAGCAGAAACACCATCGGGTACCAGACCTTGCGGTAGACGGGCCAGCCCAAGAGCAGCAGGGCCGCGGCATTCGCACAAACGACGATGCCAAGGTTCGAGAGTGACGCGAACAGGTAATGCGCGCCGGCGAGATTCAGCACCATGCCGGCAAGGAACAGTAGAATGCCGATGGCGCTGAGGCTGGGACGTGCGGCCCGCAAGTGGTTGCGTTGCAGGTAGAGCATGTAGGCCGCCGCGAAGGGCACAAGTTGTCCCGCGCTGTAATTGGCATCGTGCTGCCAGACATTCCAGAGAACCTGGAGATTAGGCCAAAACGCCCAAAGGAAGGCTGCACCGATGACCAGGCCGACACTTGCAAATGCAGAAGCCGAAACGGGCTCGGCGGCTGGGGCCGGCCCTGATGCGAATGCGGTCGATCGTGGGACTTCCGGCACGGTCGCCAAATTCAGTCGAGAACAAGACGCGCAAGCGATTGTCTCCGGCGGAGCGGCCGGCACGATGGCATCGGTGAGTCGCGTACCCGCAGCGACGGTGGTGCCTGCCGGGAGGACAGCTCTTACGGCCCAGGCGCCGGATTCCAGTCGGCAGTGTTCACCGATCAGGGTCGGACCGATGACGACTGAACCGGGACCAATGACGGCGCGATGGCCGATGATCGCCGGTCCAACAATTCTCGCATCGGGCGCAATATCCACGTCGTCGCCACACCAGATACCGGGAGCAAGACTCCGGTAGCCGGTAGCCTCGAGGCTGTCGCATGTGAGCGAACGCGTCAGCGCATGGAGATAGGTCGGCCAGTCCGAAACCTGGTGGCTCTGATTCCGGAGCGCGATCGCGCCGACACGTTTCCCCGCGGCGATCAGTGCAGGAATCAACTGTTCTTTGATGTCCTGATATCCCGCGCTTCGAATGTGCTCGAGTGCGGAAGGATCCAGGCAGAAAAGGCCGGCCGGACGCAACCGTGACTGGGCGCAGCCGTCCGCCCGGACCTGATGCGGAATGCAGGAGATAGAAAGCGCATTGCCATCAGATCGATGGCTCTCGATCATGGACTCAATATCATCTTCCAGCCAGATGGAACCACCCACGACCAGAATGGGTCGACCGGTGAGATGCGGTGCACACGCTTTGACGCAACCGGCCGTACCCAGCGGCATGTTGTCTTCCACCAGGCGAACCGGATGTTCCACGGAATCGTAACGGCGGACAACCGCGTCAAGGACGTCGAGATGTCCGTTTGAGCAGACGGATATGGAACCGGTGCAAGACGCAGTCACCTTGGCCATGACGTCATCGATGAGCACGCGACCCGGCAGCGGCAACGCGCAGCGCGGACGTTCGCAGGTCCAGGCGTCATCCAGACCAACGCTGCCGGCAAGGACAATCACGTCGGCGTCGATCCTGCGATTGACAGACCTGGTCCTTGCTGCGAACGTGGATTGAGTACGTTGTGGGCGTGACAAGCTTCTTCCCCCCTCGCCATGCAGAACCGCGCCCGACTTCAACCCGAGTAGCAGATTGGAATGAGCAGCGGTCTGACCCGGCTCTCGCCACCCGGTATCAGAGTTTACGCGGGCGGTTGCCGGTGTCAATCTTTCGTATGTAAAGACTCGGACAAGAACCCCATGCTCCAGCGAGTGGCGCTCAACAGAGTGGCTGCAATCTCTGATTATCGGAGCATCTACGAGGTCCGGGAGTTACCGGGCGTTCTCCCGTTTCTGGGGGCTAAGGTGATCCTGAGGTCGGCGAGGCCCGAGCGGCGATGTCCCGTCGGTATTGCATGCCGTCGAAGTGAATGCGCTCGGCGGCGGCATAGGCCCGCTCTTGCGCTTCAGCAACGTCACGCCCGATGCCGGTCAGGCACATGACACGCCCTCCGGCGGTCAAGGTCAGATGTTCGAGGGTACGAGTTGCCGCGTGAAACACGTGAACGCCGGGCATGTTTTCCACGTCATCGAGTCCTTCGATGACCTTTCCAGTTTCGGATTTAACGGGATAGCCGGCCGAGGCCAGTACGACGCCGACTGCACATTGGCTCGACCAGCGCATGTCGATTTCGCTGAGTCGCCCGTCCACCACGGCCTCGAATGCATCGAGCCAGTCTGAGCAGAGGCGAGGCAACAGCACCTGCGCCTCGGGATCGCCGAATCGGCAATTGAACTCGAGCACTTTCGGCCCAGCCGCCGTGATCATGAGCCCGGCATAGAGAATGCCTTGGTAGGGCGCGTCGTCGTTATTCAAGGCGTCCACGATGGGGACGAGTACGTCGCGTTCCACGCGAGCCAGGAGGTCCGGCGTGGCGGTCGGTGGGGGACTGTAAGCTCCCATTCCTCCGGTGTTGGGGCCTGTGTCGCCGTCGAGCAAGGCCTTGTGATCCTGGGCGCATTCAAGCATGTAAATCGTGCGCCCATCGACCAGCGCAAAGACGGAGAGCTCTTCGCCCTTGAGCAACTCTTCGACGACGACGGTATCGCCGGCCGATCCGAAGGCGCGCTCGGCCATTACGTGTTCCAGCGCCAAGATGGCGTCGGCGGGATCGGGGCAGACAATGACCCCCTTGCCGGCGGCGAGTCCGGATGCCTTGACCACAAGGCCGGTATCGCGAGAAGCAGCATAGGTCTTGGCTTCCTCCAGTCGCTGAAAGATCCGAGCTTCGGCAGTTGGGACGAGCGCGGCCTTCATCAGGCGTTTGGCGTATGCCTTGTCCCCTTCGATGCGGGCCGCAGCGGCAGTGGGACCGAAGATCCGCAGACCGGCGCGACGGAAACAATCGACGACACCGCCACACAGGGGAGCCTCGGGGCCAACAACGGTCAGGTCGATCTGCTCGTCCTGTGCGAACCGCACAAGCCCATTGAAATCATCCAATTCGATGGCGACATTCTGGCCGATGGCGGCAGTGCCTGCGTTGCCGGGAGCGCAGAAGATGCGCGGGCGCCGTGGAGATTGGGCCAGGGAGACTGCAAGTGCATGTTCGCGGCCGCCGCCGCCGATGATGAGGATCTTCATTTCTCTGTTCCGGTTGAACTTACCTTAAGTGCGTACGGTGCGGATTCTACCAGAATCCCGCCGAAGAGGCGGATCGAGAACCCGCTTGCCGTTGGTCTCTGCCGGGCGGTCTGTGGGTGCAAACCGATGCCCTCAGCGGGCGTTTCTCGGGTGCTTGTCGGCCGGCGTATTGCGTTCAGTTACTTCGCCTCGTCTCAACCCGAAGGCGGTTGTAATCCGCCCTTCGTCCTGCGATGTTGTCAGCTTCATGCCGATTCTCCCGGCGCTTCTTGGTCTTGATTCTCGCGGTCGGCCCGAGGTGCAGGAAGGCGTTGACGGATCGTAAAGATCGGGTTAGGCTCGTCGAACGATTGCGGGGTAGAGCAGTTGGCAGCTCGTCGGGCTCATAACCCGGAGGTCGCAGGTTCGAGTCCTGCCCCCGCTAGTTGGCGGTCGAAAGCGAAACCCGCCGACCCAGGGGTTAAGAAACGACGCCGGCGCGGAGACGTGCCGGCGTTTTCGTTTCTATCGCCCTTTCTCGCAAGGGTTTACCAAGCGCCTCGCATCGCGCGTCGGGTCGAGAGACGCCGCCGCGCGACAGCGCCAAGGCGGCACCGTTGCCCGTTGCGCCCGCGAAGAGCCGAGAGTCTCGGAGTCTCTCGTCACTGCCGACCCCGGGGTTATAGCAGGTTGTCGGATTCGCTTTGGGGATCCCGACGCCAGCGCACGGACGGTTGGCTCAGCGGACACAAATGATGTCGCCCACGAATCGACAACCGGGTGCCAGAGAGACGTCAGCGGAAACCGAAAAGTGCTGATCCGGCACCCGTGAATCCAATCCCTACGGCAGCAAGGCCGCCATCAGCGGCGGCGTCGGACACAGCGCCGGCGACGGGGGCGTCGGTGCATGAATCGTCGTCGGCACCTGCGGATAGGCGTACGGATAGAACTCCTTGCCCGATCCCACACCGAACGCGTTCACAATACGCAGAACGTCCGGGCCGATCGTTACGCGGTCGGTCGGTTCGGGATTCACGTCCGTCCAAGTAAAGTGCGGGGCGGTCGCGAAGGACGTTGCCGCCTGATATACGGCGAAGACGTCAAAACCGCTGATACTGCGATCCGGCGGCGTCCAGGAACCCGGTGGTGTTGGCGGCGTCGTGCTGCCGTTTCCTGCGACGGAGAACGGACCCACCAGATCGCCCCACAACCGGGCGTTGAACAGCGTCGGCCGAGCCGCGGTGAACACCGGAATCGCGGGAGAGAAACAGACGCCGTCCGACGTCGCCTCAACCTCGTACCTCCGTCCGAGCGCCGCGTCGACATCGCCCGGCGCGATAAGACATCCGCCGACGTGGATTTGCGGCAAACTCGTCCAGTCGAACAAAGGCGGGTTAACGTCGGACACCAGGAAGGTGAGGCCCTGCCCCAGAACGCTCGCCGGCAAAGTCCGCGGTGTGCTGATGAAATACGCCTGGCCCGAACCCACATCCCTCACGCGAAAGGCGTGGTTGACGTGGCTTGTATCCGGCGCGAACGAAATGTAGCGCTGCTTTGACACACCATGCGGGTACGTGTCCAATTGCTGCGGTGGATTGACCCCGGACACATTGATGATCGCGCGGATGACCCAATCGCCGGTAACACCCTGAGAGCAGGCGTCCGTCCACAATTGCTGGGAAATGGAGAAGATAGAGTTGGCTCCCGTCTGGCATCCGTCGTTGTCGTAGGACACGCTCGGGGCAGACGCCTGGCCCGAGTTGGAACTGAGGAACTGGAGTTCGATGGCGAGCGCCTGTCCCTGCGAAACGGGCACGCGAAGTGGCGTTGTTTGGGCTTGGTCTAGGTAGCGGAATTCGTTGAACATACCATCCGAAAGGCGAGCAAACGTGATCGTCGCCAGCACATCCTGCGGCTCAGGAAACGACTCAGGATCCGTCGAGCCGTTGTGAACACGAATCGCATCTACGGACCTGTCCGTGGCACCGCCAACCTGTGATTTCCAGAGCACTTGAACGGCTACGAGCTCTCCCGCGACTGGCGCCGTCAGCCATGCGGCCACGCTATCGCCGGCCAGAAAACACGGGCACGGTGTTGCCCCTGAGCCGTCAGTTGCGGAGTCGTTCTTGACGACGACTTCGCAGGCATGCGTTGTGCGGCAGAAAAGGGCAAGTGCTGAGACGACAATGATTCCGCATACGACTGCATTTCGGCGCATGGTAGTACCTCCCTTTAAGACTTGACCCATAATGGGGGAGAGTGAGGCGACGCAAATGCCGGCCCGAATCCAGCATCTACTGCAGCCCCCACTTTACAAGTTGGCCCCAGGCTACGCAAGGCGCGTGACGCGGGCTCAGGGATGTGCTTATCGGTTTCTCTCTCCGTTGGTTTCGCGGCCGACCTAGCGGTTAACCAGCCAACGCCCGGAGACGCGCCGGCGTTTTTGTTTCTGTCGGCCCTTCTCGCAACGGTTTACCAACCAACCCGCGTCGCGCCGTTCGTCGAGAGACGTCGCCGCGCGACAGCGCCGAGCCGGCATCGCCGCTCTTGCGCCAGCGTGCAGCCAAGAGTCTCGGAGTTTCTGGTGAGTGCCGACCCGTGGGTTATAGTTAGTTGTTGTGTTCGCGGGAACGAACGAATCCATCCTCAAACAATTCGCAACGATTACCGCCACGGTCGCCTGGCGGAGGGCCCGTATGCTCTCGATCAATCTGATCGGAGTCCAGCGAAATCAAGCAGCGCAACGCGCTTTCGAGCACCATCAGCCGCGATATCGATGCTCATCCGATTTGGGTCGTCGAAGAAGACCTCCGACACCGCTCGGTCCAGAATCATCGACGCGACCGTTCGGCGTTCGTGCTCAAACGAATTATCGTCCCTATCGATGAATGGTGATTCAACATAGAACAGACGCTTGCTTTCGCCAGGATACGGCGTATTGCCGGATTCATTGAAGAGCGCCGCAAAATACTGAGTTGCGGCATAGTCCTGCCTGGGCTGGCGTGGCCCGATGATAAGCACGCGCAGCCGTTTCCACTCTTCGTCAGTCAGCTTCTTCCGAAACGTCTGCATCGCCGAATGAAGTGATTCAACCTGCGCTTCGCCCGCCCGATCCGCAAGAGCCATCATTGGAGATTGGACTCTATTTCGATAGTCAGCAAAGGACTTGGTTGTGATGATCGAGTCCTCAGTCAACTCCTCCAAGAATTCACTGCTCACGAGAAGGAGAGCCTCTTGCCAGGCAATCTCGTCGGGTGTGAACCGGTAGTCGCCGAGATCCTTCCTTGCGGAAACGATCAGCTGCCGATACGCCTGCAATTCTTGTGCTTTGCGTGGCCCAAGCGGCACGCCGAAGCTTCCCTGGAGCTTCAGGAACACTACAAGTGGGACGTGCGCGGTCCGGTGCAGCAGGTGGTACTTTTGCGGAATTCCCTTCGCCTTTTCGACCACCGTACGATTTTTGATTAGCCAAACATCACTAAACCGAACGACAACAAGCGGTGATAACGACTCATCGACTCGGTCTCTGGCTACATCGTACGTTGGGCGGAATATCGATTTGAGCGCCACAAGCGGCCGACCCGCCTGTGGGGCCGAAGGGGTGTGACAGCCCGTCAATGTGAACAAGAGGGGCAGCAACCACGCACCGACAAGACTTGTTCGCCCCAGGGACCGCGTGACTCGTTTCCCGCTTTTTGGGGCCAGCCTAATTAAGCATTGCATGGGGTTTCTCCCGACTGTCGGACACACGCGTAGGCTGATGTCACTGAATGGGACTCCGGTCGAGCGCCATTATGACCCGATTTCGATCCAAAGTGCAATTCAATTGGCGTCCGAGCGAGATAATGCGGACGCAGCATCAACACTTGGCATAAGTAACGGGTATGCGGCGGCGCGTTGGCATCGTGCGATCGCGCCCTACCGCGTGGAGCCCGTTATGCCAAAGCAGCGCGCGGACGAACATCTCTCTCCTGGCGACCGACGGCGCGAGGTCGCATCGATCCTCGCCAAGGGCGTTGTCCGGTGGCACCGGACGGCCAGAACCACGGGCAATCTCGATGCTCAAGAATCCTCGCCTCGCGGCGAGATCGCCCTTGAGCTTTCCCGCGAAACGAGGCTCAGTGTGGTCAACGGTACCCGCGGGTTAGGTCCGCGGGGCGATGGAGACGGAACATGAGCCTGAACATAAGGAAGGAGGTCGCGACGCTGGAGGCGATGACGGTCGGACAACTCCAGGAGCGATACGTCGAGGTCTTTGGCGAACCGGTCCGCAGCCGGCACAAGCAGTACCTGATCCGGCGGATCGCGTGGCGGCTCCAGGCCAACGCCGAAGGCGGGTTGTCGGAGCGGGCGATTCGGCGGGCCGAGGAACTGGCTAATGTCGCGGACGTCCGCGTGACGCCGCCGCGGCCAAAGCAGAAGACGGCGAGTTCAAAGCCCGTCGCAATCACCTCCGTACCCGTCGTACTGACCACCGACCCACGCCTGCCGCCAATTGGCTCGCAGATCACGCGGAAGTACAAGGGTCGGACGATTGCCGTTACGGCGCTGGCCGACGGCTTCGAGTACCTCGGCGACCGCTATCGCTCGCTGACTGCGGTCGCGAAGGCGATCACCGGTTCGCACATCAATGGGTTTCGGTTCTTCGGCCTGGAGGGCAAGGCGTGACCAGCGCGACCGCAACGCGTGAACCTGCCCACCGCCGCAAGAGCCAACCGGACAAGGCGGCCACAGTCGCGAAAGTGCGATGCGCCATCTACACTCGCAAGAGCAGCGACGAGGGGCTTCAACAGGAGTTCAACTCGCTCGACGCGCAGCGCGAAGCGGCCGAGGCGTATATCGCCAGCCAAAAGGCCGAGGGATGGGTCTGCCTGCCGGATCGTTACGACGACGGCGGTTTCACGGGGGGTAATACGGAACGCCCCGCGCTGAAGCGACTGCTGGCCGATATCGAAGCGGGCAGAGTTGACACGGTGGTCGTCTACAAGATCGACCGATTCAGCCGGTCGCTCGCCGACTTCATGCGGATGATGACCGTGTTCGAGAAACACGGAGTCGCGTTCGTCAGTGTCACGCAGGCGTTTGATACCAGCAGCTCGATGGGCCGATTGACGCTCAATATCCTGTTGTCGTTCGCCCAGTTCGAGCGCGAAATCATCGGCGAACGCATTCGCGACAAGATCGCCGCGTCACGCCAGCGCGGCAAATGGACGGGTGGTACGCCGATCCTCGGGTTTGACGTGGACCGGTCCAGCGGAAGCCCCAAGCTCGTTGTCAACCCCGTCGAGGCCTCGTTCGTGCGGCAGATCTTCGAGTTGTACGTCGAGTGCGGCACGTTGTTGGCCACGGCGGCGGAGCTGGAGCGACGGGGCTGGCGAACCAAAGTGTGGAAGACGCGAAGTGGCGCGGAGCGCGGGGGGTTCCCGTTCGATAAGTGCCGCCTGCACGTCCTGTTGACCAACGTCCTGTACGTCGGCCGGGTACGCCACAAGAAGGACATCTTTCCGGGTGAGCACGAGGCAATCGTACCGAAGGACCTTTTCGACAAGGTGCAGAGGCTCCTGGCCAGGAATCGCAACATCGGATGTGCGGAGCTTCGCAATCGTCACGGGGCGCTGCTTCGGGGTTTGCTGCACTGCAAGGCCTGTGGGCGAGCGATGGTCCACACCTTCACCACGCGGGGGAGCAAACGCTACCGCTACTACACCTGCACGGACGCCATCAAGCGGGGACGGCGGAAATGTCCCGTGGGTTCGCTGCCAGCCGGAGAAATCGAACGGGCCGTGGTGGAACAGATTCGGTGCGTCGCCGACGACCCTGAACTGCGAGCCGAGACTCTGGCGCAGGCAACGGCTGACACAAAGACGCGCGTCGGGCGACTGGAGGAAGAACGGCGGATGCTTCAGAAGGGACTGAAACGCCACCACGCCGAGTTGCGGCGCATGGCTTCCGCTGCTGCCGACACCGACCCGGAACTCATTTCCAATTTGGCGGATCAGATTGCCGACGTGGAACGGCGATTGGCCGAAATTGATGCTCAGATCAGGGAGCTTCAAGACGCAGCGGTGACCGAATCCGACGTCGCCGCCGCGTTCGCCGACTTCGAAGGCCTGTGGTCCGCTCTGACACCGCGCGAGCAAGTCCGCGTGATCAACCTGCTCGTTCAACGAGTCGATTTCGATGCCGCGGACAGCACGATTGAGATTGCGTTTCACGACGCCGGGATTCGAGCGTTGGCGAATGGTGCCGACCGAAATGGCAGTGACGAGACTACGTCCTACCCGCCGTCCAAGCATACTACCAAGCCCAATCCACGGGAGGCCGCCGCGTGATTATGGTCAAACGAAAGGTCGCGATCGTACGCCGTGGCCGCGGGCGAAAGACATTCGTCGACACGCCGCGTCCTGCCAGGAAGGTTTCCCCTGGCCGCATTCCGCGGATTTCCCGCCTCATGGCCCTTGCAATCCACTTCGATCGGCTCATTCGAGAAGGCAAGGTCTCCGACCTGTCCGAGCTGGCCCGCCTGGCCCACGTCACCCAACCCCGGATGACGCAGATCATGAACCTCAACCTCCTCGCGCCGGACATCCAGGAGGCGCTGCTCGTCCTGCCAGCAGTCGCACAGGGTCGCGACCCGCTCCACGAGCGGAAGTTGAGACCGATCACTGCCGAAACTGACTGGAGGCAACAACGTGTGAAGTGGACACAAATCAAAACGCACGCCTACGCTTTGTGAGCAAGGCGTCAATTGTCGAAGAGCGTCAAGTCCTTCTTCTGCACCGGGCACACGAACCTAACCCGCAAGCTCTTTTCGCTGAAGCTTCCCGCGCGTCGCCCCTTTGGAGGGTCGATTGGTTCCAGACGACCTGTGCGCTCGATAATCGCCAAGGCGCGCTTGTAGTTGCAGGCTGGCGTGTTCACTAGGACGTACTCCTCAATCTCGCCGACGGTCAACGTCTGCCCGTCCAAAGCCTCAATCACATCATTCGCGAGTTCCGAATCCCCGTACTTGAACAGCTTTCCCGCGCTTTGGGCGTGCCGATCCGAAAACTCGAAACCGCCGGAACGATCGACTGTCCACATCGCCCGCTTCATCTCCTCGAGGCCGCGGAGATTGTTGCTGCAAAAGAACAGCCAGTAGATCACGCGATCGTTCTGATCGCGCATTGCGAAGGGATAAGCGTAGGTCGCTCCGGCCCGTCGCCGAAGCGCATTGAGATAGATTTCCTGGAATCGGTCTTCCCTATTCTTGCCACAAAGTTCGATCACCTCCAGCCATTCGTCGCCGCCAAAAGCCTTTACGATGCCGGCGTGTTTCGTCTGGTCTGCCATGAAGGGGTGCAGCAGATTCCAGTTCAGATACGAGAACACCTCGCAGACTTCGTTCTTGAGTATTCGGCCGATCAGCTCCATCGAGAACGAGGAATAGCCATACTGATCCAAGAAGAAAAGCGCCGGCCCCAGCCGCTGATGAGACTGTTCGTGCTGGTCGATTAGCTGGTCTATCACTGTTTCGCAGTCGCCTTGAATCGGCTCATCAACAACGATTCGGCCACCTCGTGCGAGTTCGGGACGCATTTGGTCGACGAGCCTGCGGAGATTCGCAACGCGGTCCGCCCGAATCTCGATCAGTTTGATCTGAGTTGGTACCGTAAAAGCTGTGGTGGACTCCAGAGCTGTCTGGATCGCCACGATCGGGCTACCGGGGATGTTGTCGGTGTATTCTCCAGCCCCAGCGAAGCCGTCCACGTACAGCAGGCGAGTGTTCAGACGGCCCATGTTCTGCGACTGTCGAGCAAGGATTGGCAGCCAGCGCTTGAGGTATTCCCGTAGAATGTCGTGCTTTGCTCGCGTATGCGGCTCCGCCGCATAAACTGTTTCCTTTGGTTCAGCCATGCCCGATCACCTCAATTCTGCCATCACATGGCATCTGGTCCCAGGTCCGACCGTCGAGAATGCGACCGGCTCGCTTTTTGTCGACGCCACCCCATTGCTTGAAGAAGAAGGGGACACCCCTGGCGACACAGCGGTCGCGAATCTGTCGAACCCAGTCAATGTGCACCGGTCTAGCGCCCGGTCCAGATTCGCCGCCCACGATCACCCAGTCGATCCCGGTGAGCGGGAGGCGCGGAATTGGTCCAATCAACGGTTCGACCGACAGGAACTTGATGGCGGCGCTCGTCCGACGAATCTCGTGTACGCGCTGGGTGACCGCCTTGTCTTCGACGCTCGTGCCCATCCAGATGTTGGATCCCCATGTCAAGCGTCGTGACATCTTCGCGGCGCGCTCTGGGCGCTTTGTGAGCACTTGGAACGTATGCTGCTCGCAACGGTTCATAACGTCGAAGACCGCTTGGACAAACGTCTCCGGAACATCCTCGTGGAACAGGTCGCTCATCGAGTTGACAAAAATCACGCGTGGTGCGGTCCACGACAGCGGCGCCTCGACGCACGAATAGTCGAGATAGACGTCACCGTTCCAGCCGCCGCGTCGATTGATGACATGAAGGTACCCTTCCTTCTTGCCGGGGTTGCGGCCGCAAGCAAGGTCAGCCTTCGCCATCGCCGCAAGACGCTTCGACATCCGCTCCGCGTAGCAATTAGCACAACCGGCGCTGACCTTCCGGCAGCCTACAACCGGATTCCATGTCGCTTCCGTCCATTCAATCGTGGAGGTTTGGGCCATGTATCGCGCCTTTTCGATCACCGTCGCGGCACGGAATCGTACCGAATATTTACCGAACACGCCACCGGCACTTCAGCTGAAGCGTAGTCCACATCCTGTCGCGCGTGCGACGCTCGATCATCTCCTACGCCGGACCACAGGCCGCCCCGGCACGTTTTGGGGCAGGACCGATCAACGGGCGACGGCCGCCAGGATCAGATTCCACTGCCCCGAGTCTTGCATTGACTGACCGGCAGGTTATGATGTACACTGTTTTGTTAACGCGCACAAGAGCGCCCGGCGAAATCGATGCCCAGCGAAGCTGACACCTGCAGGCGGTTTGTCGTCCCCCGGCTCCAAGTCGCCGGGTGGGACGCCGAGCCGTACCGCATCAACGAGCAGGTGACGTTCACCGATGGACGGATCGTGGTGGCTGGCCGGCGCGGGCGTCGACGTCCCGGCAAGCGTGCCGATTATATCCTCCGATACCGTCCCGACCTCGCCATCGCGGTGGTCGAGGCGAAGCCGACCTTCGCCACACCCGGGGACGGACTCCAGCAAGCCAAGGAGTACGCCGAGATCCTGGGGTTGAAGTTCGCGTACGCTACCAACGGGCAGGGCATTGTCGAGTTCGACTTCACGACCGGCATCGAGCGCCCCATTAGTACCTTCCCGACGCCGGCGGATCTGTGGGCACGTCTCACGTGGGACGAGTCCCTCGACTCCGCCGCCGCCGACCACTTGCTCACGGCCGCATACCACCTGAGCGGCAAATCGCCGCGTTACTACCAGGAAATTGCCATCAACCGCGCCGTGCAGGCGATTGCGCAGGGCCATCAGCGCGTTCTGCTCACGATGGCGACCGGAACCGGCAAAACGGTCGTCGCGTTCCAGATCTGCTGGAAGCTCTGGTCCTCGCGATGGAATCGAACTGGCGAGCACCGGCGGCCGCGTATTCTGTACCTCGCGGATCGAAACGTCCTGATCGATGACCCGATGGCGAAGATTTTCGCCCCCTTCGGCGAAGCCCGCTGGAAAATTGCAAACGGCCAAGCGGTCAGAAGCCGGGAGATGTACTTCGCCATCTATCAAGCTATTGCAAAGGACGCGAATCGCCCAGGGCTGTACCGCGAGTTCCCCCCCGATTTCTTCGACCTGATCATCGTAGATGAGTGTCACCGTGGAAGTGCTCGCGACGACAGCAATTGGCGCGAAATCATCGACTATTTCGCGCCCGCCGCAAAGCTCGGTATGACGGCAACACCTCGACGTCAGGACAATGCCGACACATACGACTATTTCGGCGACCCCATCTACACGTACAGCCTTCGTCAGGGCATCGACGATGGCTTCCTAGCACCGTACCGCGTGCATCGCGTCGTCACGACCTGGGACGCAGCTGGTTGGCGGCCGACGCAGGGAGAGCTTGATCGCTTCGGTCGCGAGATCCCGGACGAAGAGTACCACACGAACGACTTCGAGCGCCGCGTGGCGCTCCGTGCCAGAACGGAGGCCGTCGCGAGACACTTGGCCGACTACATGCGACGCACCGACCGCTTTGCCAAGACGATTGTGTTCTGTGTGGATCAGGAGCATGCCGATGAGATGCGTCGTGCGTTGAACAACCTCAGCGCCGATCTGGTTCGAAATGATTCAGACTACGTCTGCCGCGTCACGTCCGATGAAGGCGAAATCGGGCGCGGCCACCTCAGCAACTTTCAGGATGTTGAGCGTCGCACGCCGGTTATTCTCACCACGTCGCAACTGCTGACCACGGGAATCGACGCGCCCACGGTGGAGAACATCGTGCTGGTCAGAGTCATCAACTCGATGACGGAGTTCAAGCAGATCATCGGGCGCGGAACCCGCGTCCGCGACGACTACGGCAAACTGTTCTTCAGCATTCTTGATTACACCGGCTCAGCTACGCGGATGTTTGCCGACCCCGACTTCGACGGCGAGCCGAGCATCGAGACTGAGCAAACGATCGACGAAACGGGCGAACCGACCAGTGACGAAACGGTGGTGACCCCCGAGGATGAGCCGGAAGATGAGGACGGACCGACCGTCCTACCGCCTGACGTCGACGACGGGCCGCGCCGCAAGTTCTACGTCGACGGCGGACAAGTCGAGGTCGCCGCGCACCTCGTGTACGAGCTCGACCCAGACGGCAACCAGCTTCGCGTCGTGCAATTCACGGACTACACCGCAGACAAGGTGCGCATGCTGTACCGCAACGCCGCCGAACTTCGCGGCGAATGGGCCGACCCGGACAAGCGGCGGGAGATCATCGATCGGCTGGAGGATCGCGGAATTGACTTCGACCACCTGGCCGAGACAGCTAATCAGCCTGATGCCGATCCTCTCGACCTCTTGTGTCACCTGGCCTTCAACGCGCCGCTGCGTACACGGCGAGAGCGTGCGCAGCGGCTCCGCACGGAACGACAGGATTTTTTTGATCAGTATGGACCCGAAGCCAAGGCCATTCTGAATGAGCTATTGGACAAGTACACGGAACACGGCACGGCGCAGTTCGTCGTGCCTGACGTGCTCGAATTACCGCCAATTAACGAGCACGGTAACGTGATCGAGATTGCTGCCAAGTTTGGCACCGCGGCACGCCTACGCGCGGCGGTTAACCAGCTCCAAACGCTGCTGTACGAGGCGGCATAGCGGAAAGGACGTCACCCATGGCGCAGATAGTTGCAATGTACAACAACAAGGGCGGCGTTTCCAAGACGACCACCTTGTTCAATCTGGCAGTATTTCTTTCGCGCGGAGGCAAACGCGTACTCGTGGTCGATTGCGATCCACAGTGCAACGTCACTGAGATGTTCTTTGCATCGACGGATTTGCTAGACGACCCCGACCGCGACTTGCCGGGTACATCGATTTATCAAGCGCTGCACCCCCGCTTTGCCGGTGACACTCGCAGCATCGACGCAGCGTCAATACAGCTGGTGGACTCCGGAATATATCCGAACCTCTCAATCCTCCGGGGTGACCTCGAGTTTACGATGGCCGAGAACTACTTCGGCAATGCCTGGAACCAGGCGATTACTGAAAACATCAACGAGAAGAACACCTACGTCGTCTTTTACCGAATGCTCCACACACTGGCCGCTGTCAAGCAGTTCGACTACGTGCTTTGCGATGTTGGGCCGAGCACCGGTGCCATCACTCGGACAGTAGTGCTCGCGTGCGACGGGTTCATCGTGCCGCTTACTCCGGATCGGTTCTGCTATCAGGCGGTCCGCGTCTTGGGATCAGTCATTCGCCAATGGATCGAACGCCACGACCAGATCACGCGGACGTTCACCCCGTTCGGGATCGACTCATTCCCGGGGCGTCCACTGATGCTCGGAGCGGTCATCCAAAACTTCAAGGTGCACAGTGGGCGCGTCAAAGAGTCATACGTCAAGTGGCAGAACATGATTGCCGAGAAAATCGCCTCCGATCTGCTCGGCCCGGGTGGCGTAGATGCAGGGCCACACTGCGATCCGAAGCACCCCTTTGTGGCCACCATCCGCGATGTTGGTCCCCTGGCCCCGGTTGCCCAGATGTTTGGACGGGCGATCTTCGACATCAGACAGGAGGACACGAAGGTCGCATCCACCACCGGCCAGATGTACTACGGAACGGTGTGGCAGCCGTGGCTCGAAAAGATGGGTGAGTATCAAAGCGAGATCGAGAAGATCGCGAAGGTGCTACCGTGAGCGCTCTTCCGTATGTGTACGCCGCGATCCTCGATGTGCTAGGCTATCGCGAGCGGCTTGCGCACGATCGCAAGCGAGGTGTGCTCGAGTTCAAGGACGTATTGCAGAATTCGCTGCAATGTCTGCAAGACATCAACGATGCAGAGTTTGCCCATCAGACCATCTCCGATACGGTGATACTCACATGCGCGGACCGTTTGAGAGTGGTTGATTTCCTCACTGTGCTGCGCGACGTTCAGGTGTCGTTCTTGGTGAACGGGGCGTTTCTCCGAGGCGGGGTCACCTTCCAGCAACACTTTCGAAGTGGCGCCATCACGTATAGCCATGCCTATGCTGGTGCGCATGAACTTGAAGCGTCATTGGCAATCTATCCACGTATAGTCGTTGACCACAACATCGTCGATATGTTCGAGTCCAGCGGCAACAGCGACATGCTGAGAGGGTGCCATCTACTGTGCGAGTGCAACGGCGTGTTCTTCGTGAACATTGTCGACGAGGACAATTGGCAAACACTGTATGAGAAGGCCCGCGAGATGTACCGGGCGGAATCTGCGCGAATACGACAAGTCGAGGGGGTGTTTGCCAAGCACTTGTGGTTCCAGGAGTATCTCATGTCATCGCCGCATGCATTGCCCAAATCAGAGCGCTACATGCCCGGAATCCGCGTCTGGGCACCTGAGGGAAACTAACCGGATGGCGAGGAACCGAAGAGAGATCATCAACCAACCCAAAACCACGGCGCAGCAATTGTCTAGCCTGATCAAATCAGCCCGCGACATCATGAGAAAGGACAAGGGCCTGAATGGCGACCTTGATCGCCTCCCCTTGCTGACCTGGATCATGTTCCTGAAGTTTCTCGACGACCGCGAGAAGCTCGAGGAAGCCCGCACGGCCATCGCGGGCAAGAAATACAAGTCGGCGATCGCGCCGCCCTATCGATGGCGCGACTGGGCCGCAAACAAAGAGGGCATCACAGGTGACGAACTGATCGCGTTCGTCAATCAGGACGAAGCGATTCGGCCTGACGGCAAGCGCGGCACCGGACTTCTTGCCCACCTGCGCAAACTCCGATCGACGAACGGTGACCGGCGGCGGGATGTCATCGCTAACGTGTTCGAAGGAGTAATCAACCGGATGATCTCTGGCTATCTCATGCGCGACGTGATCAACCTCGTCGACGGCATTCACTTCGATTCGTCGGAGGAAATTCACACGCTCGCGCGGTTGTACGAGTCCATGCTCCGCGACATGCGCGACGCCGCCGGCGACTCTGGCGAGTTCTACACGCCGCGGCCGGTGATTCAGTTCATGGTCACCGTCACCGACCCGCAACTCGGCGAAGTTGTGCTCGACCCGGCTTGCGGTACCGGCGGCTTCCTGGCCGAGGCATTCGCGTACTTGGAGAAGCAGTGCAAGACGGTGCAGCAGCGCAAAATCCTTCAAGAACGCAGCATTCGTGGCGGCGAGGCGAAACCACTGCCCTACATGCTCTCCCAGATGAACCTGTTGCTTCACGGACTCGACGCTCCGGCCATCGAATACGGCAACAGCCTGGCCGTGAAAATCACGGACATCGGCGATAAGGACCGCGTGGACGTCATCCTCACCAATCCGCCGTTCGGTGGCGAGGAGGAGGCGGGCATCCGTGGCAACTTCCCAGCGGACAAGCAAACCTCGGAAACGGCGCTTCTGTTCCTTCAACTCATTATGCGGAAGTTGCGCAAGCAGCGCGGGAGCGACTCTAGTGGCCGGGCCGCAATCGTTGTGCCCAATGGAACACTCTTCGGCGACGGCGTAGCGGCGCGAATCAAGGAGGAGTTGCTCAAAGAGTTCAATCTGCACACGATCGTCAGGCTACCGAACGGAGTGTTTTCCCCCTACACGGCGATTCCGACGAATCTGCTCTTCTTCGACCGCTCGGGGCCTACGAAGGAAATCTGGTATTACGAATTGCCACTGCCTGATGGGCGCCGAACCTATACCAAGACCAAGCCGATTCAATTCGACGAATTCACCGATTGCATCAAGTGGTATCAATTGAAACGGCGAAAGGAAACAGACTACGCTTGGCGCGTACCGGCCTCGCAGGTGCTGAAGTACGACGGCGCGGGCGCGCTGGCGTCATGCAACCTCGATTTAAAGAACCCGAACAGCGCCGCGGCGATGGAACATCTGCCGCCCAAACAACTGGCTGACGACATTCTTGCCAAGGAAAGGCAGATCATCGCGATCATCGAGGAGATCAAAGCCGAACTCGCGGAGGTCAGTACATGACGTCCACGAACGGTTGGCCTTTGGTGCCGCTTGGTGAACTCCTCACGAAGAATGAGCGCATGGTGTCGTTGGTTCCGGCCGAGAAGTACCGTGAAGTGACGATTCGGCTGTGGGGGAAAGGCGTTGTCCTTCGGCGGATGGTGACGGGTGCGGAGATTGCGGCCGAACGTCGATTCTGCGTCGCCGCCGACCAATTCATCGTGTCACGAATTGACGCTCGGAATGGTGCGATGGGCGTCGTGCCAACTGAGCTCGACGGTGCGGTCGTGACCAACGACTTCCCGTCTTTTGAATCAGACCGTGGGAAACTCCTTCCGGCGTTCCTTGGTTGGCTCAGCAAGACGCCGGCATTTGTCGACATGTGTCGCGCGGCGAGCGAGGGCACAACCAATCGCGTTCGCCTGAAGGAAGATCGATTTCTTCAGACGCCAATTCCCCTCCCGTCGTTGGAGGTCCAACGACGGATCGTAGCACGGATCGACCATCTCGCTGCTAAGCTCGACGAGAGCAGCAATCTTGCGCGCAAGGCAGAGGCCGTGACAGACAGCTTGCTATTCGCGGCCCATCACAAGATCGCCGAATCCGCACCGCGGGAGCCCTTCGGCGAAGTCGCCCCGTTGACGCGACGACCCGCCGTGATCGACACATTCGCCGAATACCCGCAAATCTCGGTTCGTTCGTTCGGAAAGGGGACCTTCCACAACCCGCCATTGCTTGGCAGTGAGATCACCTGGCAGAAACCGTTCCTTGTTAAACGCGGCGACATTCTAGTCAGTAACATCAAGGCGTGGGAGGGCGCAATCGCCGTTGCGGGTCCGGACGACGACGGGAGGTATGGCTCGCACCGCTACTTGACGTTTGTGCCGACCGATGGGGTGGCGACCGCGCACTTTCTCTGTTTTCATCTACTCTCGCCCGAAGGGCTCTACCACGTGGGCGAAGCCTCTCCCGGAAGCGCTGACCGGAACAGGACGCTAAGTGCCAAGGCCATGCTAGAGATTCCTGTTCCGGTGCCGAGGTACAAGCAACAGTTATGGTTCGACCGAATCTGGTCGCGCGCTGTAGAAGTTCGAGAGCTACGCCACGGGGCAGCCGCGGCGCGCGATGCCATGCTCCCAGCGATCCTCGATCGAGCGTTCAAGGGCGAACTGTCATGAGCAAGAAGGCCCAGAAGCGATTTGGACAATTGCTGCGTGAAAAGCGCATGGAAAAGGGATTCAGCTTGCGCAAGTTCGCCCGACTCGTTGGCGTCAGCCCGACGTATCTTTCGCAGGTCGAACAGATGAATGTGGACCCGCCCACAGCCGACCGCGTGAAGCGCATGGCAGAGCTGCTGGGCGAGAGCGTGGATGCGTGGACCTCCCTGGCAGGGCGGATAACGGAAGACCTTCCGGGGATCATTCATCAGGAACCAACCGAAGTGCCGGACCTGCTCCGCGCTGTGCGCGGCCTGACGGCTGATCAGTTGAGAGAGCTGCGGCAAAGCGCCGAAGACATGAAGAAGAAGGGAAAGTAGTCCGATGGCTCGGAGATTCACAAAGCCCAAACCCGAGGTGTCGTATCTCGCTCCGGACGACTTCGAGAACGAAGCAGCGCTCATCCTCTCCGAATACGGAAACGCCCACGGCCAAGTAAATGAGCCACCCATTCCAATCGATGACATTGTCGAGGAGTATTTCAAGCTTGTGGTCGAGTACAAAGACCTGCGGGCAAAGTACCCGGAGGGCGATGTGCTGGCCGCGATCTTCTTCAACGACAAACGGATTGAGGTGGACGCGAGCCTGGTGCCTGAGGACTTCCCCGCCATGCGCGGCCGCTACCGATTCACTTTGGCGCATGAGTTGTCGCACTGGCGACTGCACCGCCATCTGTATCTACGGCAGGCCAACCAACCCGCGTTGCTGCCCGCAGGCGGCGCCAAGCCTGACCATGTGCTGCGCTCGCGGCTGACCGATCGAAAGGAGTTCCAGGCAAACCATTTGGCAGGCTGCATCTTAATGCCGCGCGAGATGGTGAAGAGGCTTTGGCATGCGGCGCACGGTAGCATGGATCCGATCTACCTTGACGATCTGCGCCGCAAGCAACAGGCGATCCTTACGGCGGAAGTCCTACGCCGCGGCGGCATCAAGTCCGGGGACGACGCCATCGACAACATGCTGCTGGAGTACGTGGCACGACCGATGGCGGAGACATTCGAAGTATCGCCGGATGCGATGCGCATTCGGCTCGAAGGAATGAATCTCCTTCTTCGCAAGAAGGAGCCGACACTGTTCGCGTGAACATCGTTATTTTTTTGTCCAGAGCGTTTACCGTTCAGTTAACGGGCACGCCCAAGCAAGGAGGCCAAAATGGCCAACGCGTTCGACTTACGGAAGGTACTCAAGCAGATTTCCAATGTCCACCTGCAACAGTTCTTTGCCAAACGCGGCGAGCTTCGTGATGTTCCCTGGGATGGGCTTAAGGAGCACAAGGTCGCCCCGATTGTCGAGGCGATCCAGGCGCTCCCAGCGGCCAAGCGTCGTCAAGTGCAGGTATTGTTCAAGAACTTCCAGCAGCTGGCTGAGAATGCAGGACTGAAGGTCATTCTGGAGGAACTCCAGGCGCGGTATCCCAAGAAGGTTCACCACTGGGACGCGCTGAAGCGCCGCTTGGACAAGGTCGTGTGGACCTACCTGAATGCAACGGATGCGTTCGAGGAGGCCATTGTATTCGCCCGCGCCGACTCGTTGTCGACCACTCGGTACTGGCAACGGTGGCCCACCGCGCCCAGCGAGAACTTCGCCGTAACTGAGGAGCGAATCGCCAGGCTGAAGGCGGCGCTTCGCAAGCATTACCAGGACAAGGAACTTCGCGGCGAATACTGCGAAGTCCACCACTACACGCGCCGGAGCGGCGCCGAGTATCTCTTTGCGTACCTGCCGAATTGGCCCGACAACTTCATGGTCTTCAACGACGACGGCGAATTGCAGTCGCTCGATGTCCCAACGGCATTCACCAATCTGTTCGTCTACACGCCGGCGACCGGAGCACTTGAGATGATCGCCGCCGGAGGGAAGCCTGCCCAACGTGAGCTCCGCCGGCTCTTCTGCCAGGGGATGCTTGGATGGGACGAAGTCGACGATGTCAACCCCGATCGCCCCGCATACCTCCTTGATCATCTGTTGTCGCCCGAGTTCATGTTCACCTGGGAGACCGTTGATCGGATCGAGAGTGTGCATGTATCCCGCCTGCTCGTCCTGCCGAACCTCGAGCATCATGCTCTTGACGGGTTGGGACTGCGCTTGCGGCCCGGGCTTCAGTGGCCCCAGGTCCTCGATAACCTCGACGCCCTATTGGCCAGCCGCGATTTGAGTCGGCCACAAGTAGGGGTTGAGGAGGTGCGCATTCGCGCCCGGCTCTTCGGGGACGGCGAGCGACGCGGGCGCACGCTTACTATCAACGTGACACCCAGAGCGTGTGACCTGAAGAGCCAGGACGACGATGACCTGCGCGTCCTCGGCGAGAAATGTCTTCGCGCGTGGGGTATCGATCATGGTTGAGCCGCTGACTTACATCTGGCCCACCCTGGAGGCCGTTACGCCAGTTGTTACCGCGAGCGGGATAAGCCGGTGGCCAAGGGACGCGCGAGAACGGTTGCTCGCCGCGGGCGTATTGAGGCCCTCGGTCACTTCATGGTTTGTTCGCTGCCCAGCCTGTAACCGAGGACACATGGAGGAAGTCGTCGCGCGCGAGCTCCCCAACGGTGAGGTCCGCTTTTACGTTTCATGTCCTGAGGTGCTGCGAGCGGAGGTCCGTCCGGAAGAACTGCAGCAGTTCACGGTCGATGTTTCGTTGCTGGCTCGCAGCATCGCCGCTTCGCTGACGCTGTCCGGCTCGTGCAGGGCGCTCGCATCTGATCGAATTTGGCACTGTGGTCGACTCGATTGGCACGGCGGCCTTCGGGATGTCCTATTTGCGCGTGGGCTGGCCCGCAAAGATGCCGGCGACCTGAAGGCGGCCTCTGTGCTCCCCATGATGTTGCATCCGCTCGTTCTTGTTCCTAGTGAAACACCGTCTCCTGACCTCTGGAAGGCACCTGCACCAACCACTCTTCAGTTGTTCAGGATCGCTAAGCTGCGCGACGATGCGATCGTACTGGATAAGGCTGTTCTGACTGCCCTGGTTCGCGAAGCCGAAGAGGAATCTGCGGCCGCCTTCGAGTTCCGCCGACAAGGCGAGTACTGGCGACTTGCTTTCGATGGCCAGGTGGTCTGCGTGAGAGATTCGGTTGGACTGGCCTACATAGCCCGTTTGCTTGGCGAACCCAATCGCGACATTCCCGCCGTATCACTGCTGGCGGCACGTGCCGGGATCGATCCGCGAGCCGTATCGGGATCGGCTGGAGAGTTAGATGCGCCGGTCAAAACCGGCAAGGAGAAGCGAATGAAAGAGTCGCACGGAAAAGGCCCAGCCAGCCATTCCGGCCCCGAGTCATGTAGCGTCGATCGCGAGGTCGCCGCTGAAGCGTTGACAGGGGAAAACGCAGACCAGGTATTGAGCTGCGAAATCAAGCATTCCGGGGTGCCGACGCTGTTAACTTATGCGGAAGGCAACACCGGCGGCAGCGTCAAGGGCGAGCTGCCGACGGACCCCGCGCAGTCGGAGACCCTGTGTATGCGTGGACACTCCTTGCACGGGAACCGGGAGGTCCCACGAGCGCCCGCCGAAGTTGGCATGGCGGGCCGGCTGGAGAAGGCTACAAGCCGCACGTCCGGCATGTACGCTCGTGGGAAGTCGGACAGGCCCATAGTACCGAGGAAGCCGCCGAACAAAGGTAACACGATAGTGACACCCGCGGAGGCGGTGGAGGAAAGGGGCCTGACTGAGGGAAACATCGGACAGACGGCCGTGCCCTGGACACAGAGCCGGACCCGCACGTCGAACGGACTGGCCGGTGTGCGTAGAGTCGCACGCGCAGACAAGCGTGCACGGTTCACCGCCTTGCTGCACCACGTGACTGTCGATCTGCTCCGGGAGAGCTTCTACGCGCTCAAGCGCCAAGCGGCACCCGGCGTGGACGGCATGACGTGGGCGCAGTTCGAAGTCAACCTGGAGGATCGCTTGCGTGATCTTCATGGTCGGGTCCACCGAGGGGCCTACCGTGCGCAGCCCTCCAAGAGAACCTTCATCCCCAAAGCCGATGGGCGGCAACGACCACTGGGCATCGCGTCCGTGGAAGACAAGGTCGTCCAGCAGGCGGTGGTGATGGTGCTCAATCCCATCTACGAAGAAGACTTCCTGGGCTTTTCCTACGGATTCCGGCCCGGTCGCAGCCAGCACGATGCGCTGGATGCGCTCTGGACAGGAATCATGGGCAAGAAGGTGAATTGGGTGCTTGATGCAGACATTCGAGGCTTTTTCGATGCCATCAGCCACGAATGGATGATGAAGTTCCTCGAGCACCGCATCGCCGACCGGAGGATACTCCGCCTGATCCGCAAATGGCTCAGAGCAGGGGTATCCGAGGCCGGGACTTGGTCAAAGACGGAAATGGGTACGCCACAAGGAGCGGTGATATCACCACTCCTGGCAAACGTGTACCTTCACTACGTCCTTGATCTGTGGGTACACCAGTGGCGGACACGAACGGCTTGCGGCGATGTAACCATCGTGCGCTATGCAGACGACTACGCCATGGGATTCCAACACCGCGCCGAAGCCGAGCAGTTCCTGAAGGAACTCAAGGAACGATTAGACAAGTTCGGCTTGGCGCTGCACCCTGACAAGACCCGGCTGATCGAGTTCGGGCGGTTCGCCGTCGAGAACCGAAAGCGGCGGGGGCAGGGTAAGCCGGAGACCTTCGACTTCCTGGGGTTCACCCACATCTGTGGGCGCAAATGGGCCAACAGGAAGTTCACGGTCAAGCGAAAGACGGTGGGCAAGCGGCTGGCGGCCAAGCTCCGAGAAGTGAGGGCGACGCTGATGCGCCGCCGACACGAACCGGTAGCGGGGCAGGCTCGGTGGTTGGCGTCGGTGGTGAGGGGCTACCTCAACTACCACGCTGTCCCGGGCAATATGGCCAGCGTGATGGCGTTCCGAACGCAGGCGATACGTCACTGGCTCTTTGCGTTGCGACGCCGGAGCCACAAGCATCGGCTGCCTTGGAAGCGTTTCGGCCCGCTGGCTGACAAATGGATTCCCAGAGCCCGGATATTGCACCCGTATCCCAACGAGCGATTCTACGCCAAGCACCCGAAGTAGGAGCCGTATGCGGTAATTCCGCCTGTACGGATCTGTGCGGGGGCCCCGGGGCAACCCGGGGTCCTACCGCGACC